>JAOZHK010000092.1 GCA_026014905.1 Candidatus Bathyarchaeota archaeon | reverse complement strand
AAGATTGAGTTCTAGTCGTGAGCGTCGATACGTTTTCGTAGCCAAGATGTTTCTCTCCTGGAGAGTTATTTGTGTATTTGAAACAGGCTTAAATTACGTCTTATGAATTATCGATCTATATTTCAACTCAATACACGAGCGTTGTTCACTGTGCTAATTCAGTTTCATATCACATGAGTCATGATATTCACAGCTTCGGCATTTGTTCGGGTTACGCGTTGGTATAGCTTCTCGGCTATTACGCCAGTACTCGAGGGCCCAATCGATGTCGAGCTCTGCGTCAAGAGAACGATATGGATAAACATAGACATACGATGATCCCACATTGAGTTGAGCTTCTTTCAGACCGTTAGTCCACGCTGTGTCGACAATTGTATGGAATAGTGTACTCGCGCGCGCGTACTGTATGCGGTTCACGAATCGAGCTCATAAACTGCTTGAATTGGCGTATTGCGTGCCGAGCGGATGGAACAGGATCATCACCGGATAACCATTTCATGTGACGCTTCGAGAGCTAGCTAGCTAGCGCGCGTCTTATTCTGGACGTTGCTGATGATACAATAGTCTATGCTCGCATAATCCGCTAGCGATGTTCGGCCATGATGTGTTGCTTAATGGCTTTGCCACAATGAGGACAGAGATCCCTGATCCTCTTATAGGGCAAATAAAATTTCGCTAATAATGCAATCGTCGCTCCGCCAAAGGCGATGCCGAATCCACTTAAAATCGCGTGTGCATGCGACATATTGGAGAATGCTAACGCACAACCGAGAATCGTGACAATGATGCCCGTGATAACCACCGATAATCGATGAGCCAACAAACCTCGCCTCCGTACTGAAGCGTCGTGACGTATGCATTCATTAAATATATAAAATTATCCTTTATTTTCTAGAATTTTATTCTATGTACGAGCTGGCTAGCTACGTGCAACTTTGGAAATGAGTCCAATTTTAGAGAGAGGCTGTTCCGGAAATAATGGATTAATAATATATGCGTGTGTAAATAAACCGAAGCAAGTGTTAAATTATCACTTTGGCGGATCGTAATGAAAGAACGATGCGTTTTAACCTTCATACAGAATAGGTTAGGAAACATCCTTTTCGTAACTTCACTAATCCTACCGATCTTGATACTATATGTTCTTCATCCTGAATCGTTTCAACTGGTCTGGGAAGCACGAACACCGTATATTATCTTTCTTTGGTTCTTCGGTCTAGAACTCGTAGTGAGTTGGAAGACGCTGAACTCTACACTTAACCTTGATCATAAACAAAGAATGGCGTTCACTCTGATAATTTTGGCGATGCCAACCGTCTTTATCTTGGCCATTTCATTTTCTGGATTACACGATGCCATCATAGAACTAGGGAAAATGCTTGGGGTACCATATGTCACATTTGGAACCTGGTTCATCGATGTTTCGTGGCCCATTAGCTTTGAATACCTTATTTTCACCACTTTGTTCACAGTTAATCTCTTGGTCATTTATGGAGTGGAGAATCTGAAACGGTTTCTCATCTCGACATTTTTCATGTGGTCGACAACGTCATTTTTTATACTCAATACGTTTGCTCCCTATGGCACGATCATTGTACTCCAAGCTTTTGTCCCCGTTACCACAAACCTCGTGGCTCATATCTTGAATGCGTTCGGGTTTCAAACAGCAGTCAGCGCAGTAAACAATGGTCGAGGACCGGGGATGTTGCTTAGCATTATCGGAGAGGGGTCAACCTACACTGCAATTGTGTATTGGCCAAGTGCGGGAATACAAAGCCTCATCATTTATACAGGGATCATGCTACTCTTCATCAAGGATACGCGATATTCCCTGAGACGTAAAGTCACCTATTTTGTTATAGGAGCTCTCGGCACCTTCATCGTGAATATCTGTAGAATCGTCACCATCATGATCATCGGCCTCAGAATTGGACGATTGGAGGCATCAGTATTCCACGACTACTATGGCGAGCTCTTTTTCATCGCATGGATGGCTATCTATTTAATATCAGTTAGCTACGGACCACTCATTATAAATAGAGCCAAACGATACTTGGGATCGCATTGATTGAGATACTTATCCTGATTCCCTCAATCGGAGTAACCCTCCTTTTCTTCATCTACGGGTTCAACGTCTTCTATCTTATCAATGCCGCCCGAAACTACTGCGTTCCAAAGCCCACGGCATCTTGGACTACAAAACCACCTATTGCGATCCACCTGCCCATCTATAACGAGAAATACGTTATTGATCGTCTGCTGGAAGCATGTACTAACATGGCGATTAGCTATGGAAAAGATCGCGTGAGAATTCTGATCCTGGACGATTCGACGGATGAAACAACCAAAGAAATACAACACCTCACGCCACGGTATGCGCATCAAGGGTTCAACATCGAAGTCTGTCATCGGACAGAGCGCGTTGGCTTTAAAGCAGGAGCACTGCAAGACGCGCTCGAGAAGACCGCTGAACCCTACATCGCGGTGTTTGACGCAGATTTCGAACCCCCACCCAATTTTCTCAGCGAAACCATCCAGCACATGATCGCGGATGACAAACTTGGCGTAGTGCAATGTCGATGGAGTTATCTCAATCGCCAATACAACTTCCTCACCAAAGCCATTGCCATCGGGATGAGCGCACACTTTCTCATCGAACAGCCCGGTCGATATACCGCGCAGTGTTTTCTGAATTTTAATGGAAGCGCAGGGCTCATACGATCCCAAGCATTACGAGACGCGGGAGGCTGGCAAGCGGACACCCTGGCAGAAGACCTCGATGCCAGCTATCGCATGCAGTTGCAAGGATACCGCATTCGCTATCTCCGTGACCTGCTGGCTCCCTGTGAAGTCCCCCCCACGATCACGAGTTTTAAACGTCAGCAAGGGCGATGGGCCTGTGGCTCGTTGCGAACCGCGAAAAAACTTCTGCCTCAACTGTTAAGAGATCGCACGCTGAATCTGACGCAAAAAATCCAGGCATTCGTGCATCTCACATACTACCTCGTTCACCCGTTGATTTTCACCTCGTTTCTCCTTGCACTAATCGCCGGGATTCTCGCGATCGATACCCTAGGTTTCTTCCTACCTGTGAGTTTTCAGCTTAGTCCAGACATTGGATTTCTACTCTCACAAATAGTAAAACTAGGCTTAGAGGTCGTCATCCAGCAACCCCTGCTAGTCATCGCGGGAGCGCTCATCGCCTTGTGTTGGAGCGCGGTATGGATCCTCTATTTCCTGACCTTGAAGCTGGAAAGGTTAAGCATCATCCACCATCTTCCCAGCCTTTGGATCCTGAGCCTCATCGGATTCGGCATCAGCATCAGCAACACTCTTCAAGCCGCGAAAGGACTTCTGAGTACGAAACACTGGTCGTTTGAACGGACGCCCAAATACGCTTTGAAGCAACGTGTTGGGGAATGGCGGAATAAAAGCTATCAAGTCCATTTAACCAGCACATTCTATGTAGAACTAATATCAATCATTCTCAGCATCGTCACGATTCTCGAAGCGCTCCAACACGGAAACATTGGAATCGTCGTCATCCTGCTGATGTATATTGCATCGTATGGATTTGTCGGGATTCTGACGTTCTTTCATCAAGGAACACGTCGGTAAAACAGATCTGATATCAGCCAGCGGGATGGCAAAGAGTCACACGCATCATAATGTTCAATCGTGATGACAACAGATTGGTGGAGACAACATTTAAGTAGCCTATGCTCTAAATTACTGAGGGGAACGGTCATGGCGAAAAAAGGGACTTTCGTTGTTCGATCACTCATTCTTTCGGTATTATTCCTCTCCGTAATGTGTTTTGGATACCTGCTGCCTACGGTTACGGCTGCAGCAGAAATTGAAATTGTATCGCACTCCAGTTACATTGAGACCTACGGCTATTATAGAATTGTGGGAGAAGTTCAGAACGTCGGGGACCAAATGGTCAGAGATGTTGAAATTTCACAAACGTATTATAATGCTGAGGATGCGGTTATTGGCACCTCCGCCGAGAACTCTTCGGGAGTTCAGGTTTCGTTGACTAACCTCTACCCAGGTAGAAAATCCCCATTCGCTTACACCTTTTACGGTAATGCGTCGCTGGTGGACCACTATTCTCTTGCCGTTGTCGATTTTACTCCGTACGAATACACGACCGACCGACAGAAACTAAACATCACATCGCATAGTTCCTCAATTGTGGAAGGGGATATGATCATTAGTGGAGAGGTTGAGCACATAGAGGGTTCGTCAGCATCGCTGGTTAAAGTGTTGGCTACATGTTATGATGAATTTGGAACAGTAGTTGTAATGGGTGGTCAATCAGCGATCTCTATCGAAGCGGGTCAACCGGCTGCTTTTGAGATTAACATCGATGATAATGTACCCTTAATCGCGTCATATGAATTGACCACGGAAGCGCCTTTCTACGATATGATACCTGAGTTCAATCCTGTCCTGTTGTCTCTGATTGTAATTCCACTCATTTCAATTTCGTTCCTCCTGTCCAAACGAAAAATGATCCAAACCTAAACGTCAGCATGCGATATCTAGTACAAAACATGCTGATAAGAGTCAGTTGTCAGCACAAAATACTCAACTCGCGCGCTAGCTAGGTAGATATGTCCAATGATCTCGATGCTGCTCAAGATGCTTTGGGGTTTTTGGGTTTGGGGTGAAATGTTAACCCTGCGTGGCATTCTATTCGATAACTCGCGGAAATAATGGAGGACAAAGGGTAATGGATCGTCCCATGACATTGTTGCCCAATGCTTCTTGCTAATGTAGGGGCGAATCATGTCCTGAATCGTCAATTCATGACTTCGCATCCGTCGAAAAATACTGGTTATGTCGGTAATGACTGTGATACAGTAGACGCCGGTCGCATACTGTGACACACGCGCGCGCGTAAGGGTATGCACTTAAATATTTTGGTGGGCCGGGAGAGATTTGAACTCTCGACCGCACGGTCTCTTCATCACGGATGTATCAGCCGTGTGCTCCAACCAAGCTGAGCTACCGGCCCAATGTTTGGGTTCTGGCTTTCTGAATACTGATAGCGATCATCTATGTGAGTGTATCTGTATATCTGCTAGAGGATCTGATGTATATTTTTTTCGTAAGGTGGGTATAATATTCCTTTTTCAGTAATAATGGCTGTCACAAGTTCTGGAGGTGTGATATCGAACGCAGGATTCAGAACCGGCACGTTGTTTGGGACAATGGGTTGCCCCATAATATGTGTAACCTCGTTCGCTGCGCGTTCTTCGATGGTGATTTGTTGTAATGACTGGTTAAAATCAAAGGTAGAGATCGGTGCAACCGCGTAGAAGGGTATCTTGTAATGTTGAGCCACGAGAGATGCGGTGTGTGTTCCGACTTTATTGATCACATGGCATCGATCTTTCGCCACGATACGATCTGCACCGCAGATGAATTTATCAATTAATCCTTGTGAGATACAGTATCCCAAAGCTCCATCGCAGATGACTTGAACGGGAATCTTGTCTTGGGTTAATTCAAATGCAGTTAATCGAGCACCCTGCAGCACGGGCCGAGTTTCCAGTGCGATGACGGAAATACTCTTGCCTTGTTGATGGGCTACTTTGATGACGCCGAGAGCTGTCCCATATTCTCCAGCTGTGGCGAGCCATCCTGCATTGCAGATGGTTCCAATCACGTCACCGTCTTCGATCAACGTTGCTCCGTATTCCCCCATCTTCTTGTTTATTGCGATGTCTTCTTCTGCAATCGTCTTCGCTTCTCTAATCATTTCTTGTTTCATGGAAGTTGGTGTGCCCTGCGTCGATTGTGCATGTTGCAGCATTCGCTCGATAGCCCAGAATAAATTTCGTGCAGTCGGGCGGGTCGCTCGAATAGCTTGTGCCGCGGAGTCGATGTCTTTCCTGAGCTGAGATATTGATTGTGCTTGACTTGTGTACGCTGCGAGTGCGATTCCCATGGCTGCAGCAACTCCGATGGCGGGCGCGCCACGGATCTCAAGAGTTTTTATCGCCTTGGCAACTCGTTGGTAGTCGGTGCATTTGATATACTCTAATGAGTTAGGGAGTCTCTGTTGGTTGATTAACACTACTTGATTATTTTCCCACCAAATTGTGTTCATAGAATCCTCTCAAAGGGTAACAAGTATTGCTCTGGTTAGACGCTCAGTCTGTTATTTTCGAGATTTGATATTTATGACCATTTCTACAGGAAAATCTGGCGTCGCGTTGACTTTTTCTTTCCATGCCTCGCCGATGGCGACGAGGGCGAAGATTCCTGCGGCTTCTGCACGGCATTTGGTGACAAGATTCACTAATGCCCGATGCGTTTCGCCAGTTTTTACGACGTCATCGACGATAAGTACGCTGTCTCCTCGTCGAATGATTCCTCGAGGAATATAGAGCGACATAATCATGGCTGAGTCGCCGGGGATGTAGCTTTCTTCGTAGAAGTTGCGTACGCCCACTTCTTTTGAGTTTTTAGCAATAATTAAGTTCACGCCTAATGCTTCTGAGATAATGGTAGCTAATGGGATACCATCGACAGCAGCGGTTAAAACTTTCGTGATGCGTCGTCCTGCAAATCGATAAAAAATATATTGAGCAGCTTGTTGGAGAAGGGCTATATCTGAGATAATGGATGTGTTATCAAAATATCCATGATCGTCAAATTTGATGCGTTTACGTAGTTCTTCTTCTAGTCCCACGATTTTCTCTAAAGTCTGCCATAACCGACGTGCTCGACTTGAACTTGGTAGGACATGGCCTTTGACATAACGGCTTAACACAGTCACGGGTAGCTTTGTGCGATTAGCGAGTTCACGATATGTGTAATGTTTCTTGGCGGTTTTTAAAAGCTCAATAGTCATCATCCGGAATTTCAAATCGCTGAGATGTGTCTCGCTTACGACAAGCCCCTCCTTTTAACACTATTATATAGATTTCGCGCCTTTTTAAATTCTTTCTTCAGATTTTAATGTTAAAAATCGATATCACGAACAAGACTGGCTTTTAGACCCTATAAGGATCAAAGGTTGAGATGTACTTAATAATGGGAAGAGTGTTAATGGGGCTTAAGTGGGCCCGTAGCCTAGTTGGATAGGGCGCAGAGACGGAATATTGCTCAGCGTAAGCCTTCGGCACTCCGATGGAGACAGCCTGATGCCGCGGGTTCAAATCCTGCCGGGCCCACCAAAATTTTTAGGTGAATACCCTTAAATCATGGTCTTCCATCCCATGTTCTAGTTAGCCTTGACTAAAAAATACGCCCATCTCCTGAACGATGATGATGTCCGACGGTGGTACGAGAACCTCGGGGCCCGTTCCGCGCGCGCGCGTTTATCGACTTCATTCCGCATCAAGGCTTCGTGAAGCCACACCCGCATTTTCGCGAGTTCGTCACGTATGTCGGCCGTCATGGTTCCTCATCAATATATCTTAGGAGTGTTGTGTTAGATATGCCTTTAAAGCGATACGTAGGGGCATATTTGGCATCCATTGTTGCTTCTTCCTGTTCGATTGGTGCGTCTTGGATGTACGGTTCTAGGTCTCGTTCTACCTGATGGATGTGCCACTCCATTTCGTTGATACAGGCTCGGACATGAATATTCATCATCAGATTCATGATGTCCTCGACGGAGATGATGCCGGAGTTCCACATCGCCGCGTACTCGGAGGACATCGCTCGCACGAGACCAACGAATGCCCGTTGATGACCAGGTTCTTTCAGCGTGTGATAAAATCCGTTTTTTTTCTGTAAACGCATGATGGTTTGTTGAAAGATCTGTCGAAAGCTCGGTGTTTGTCTACCCATCAATTTCACGTCGATTTTTATTATATCGAGGTGGAGTCGGGGTCATCGCTGTCACCCGAGCATTGGTCCCGTCCACCGATTTTTACGCGCTGCGAGTTTCATCGCCCTTCCTGGGCTCAGGGTAACCATTACCGGCTGAAACCCGGTATCCCAAATAAATCGTGTAGGAACCGCGTGTTCCAGCATGGAAAGTATGTTTGTGTGATCTAAGTCGTTTGGACTACCGATGTGAAGACAGATTAATCCCGTATCTAGATTCAGCGTATTCGGCACCGTAATCACACGCATCGGATCCACACTCACGATGAAGTGACTCGTATCCCACACCGTTCCAGGTAACACCTTGGACGCGTACTTGTAACGGGCTGAAGCCATCGCTTTCATCGGATTACGCGCGCGCGTATATCTCAATCTTCTATCTCACTATAGAATGCGTGTCCAGTTAATCCCATATGCCCTTCGCCGTAAAGCAACACAAGACTTCCTAGCACCTGATCCCATCCGGTCACTACGGATCCCACTATCGTCGATACAAATACTCGCCGGT
>JAOZHK010000077.1 GCA_026014905.1 Candidatus Bathyarchaeota archaeon | reverse complement strand
GGTTGAAGAAATAGCAGAGATCAATATCCCAGCTCGCGCTCGTTACCTTCGCACAATTATTGCAGAATTAGAGCGGATCCAAAACCATTTTCTATGGCTCGGTGTAGCAGCTCATGAAATTGGATTTCAAACGCTTTTCATGTATACATGGCGAGACCGAGAACTCGTACTAGACGTAGTAGAAGCGATGACAGGCAAGCGAGTGAATTATGGCATCAATACCATTGGAGGTCTACGCCGTGATCTCCTCCCACAACATCACAAGTTGCTTCAAAAAACACTTGATCGGCTCGAAACCCGCTCTTCATATTACAAGAAAATCTGCACAACAGAACCCACAATCCTCAAACGAACGATTGATGTTGGAGTATTACCAAAAACGCAAGCGATCACCCTAGGAGCTGTAGGACCAACTGTACGAGCGAGTGGCGTAGCAAACGACATACGTAGAGATGATCCCTATGCTGCATACGATGAAATTCCTTTCAACGTTATTACTTCAGATGGTTGCGATGTCGCAAGTCGCTTATCTGTTCGCCTCGACGAATTATTCGAAAGTATCCACATCATTCGGTATGCACTTGTACATCTCCCGCTCGGAAAGATCCTTGCGCCGGCTCCACGAACCATTCCCAAAGGAGATGCTATCAGTCGAGTTGAGGCACCTCGAGGTGAAGATTTTCATTATGTACGTGCCAACGGCACTAATAAGCCAGCCCGACTGAAGGTGCGCGCGCCGACTCTCGCCAATATTCTGCCGTTATGTAACATGTTTACAGGCATGAACATTGCAGATATCCCCGTCGTCATTGCAGGCATTGATCCTTGCATCGCATGCGCCGAAAGAGTCACTTTACATAACATATCAACAGATAGTATTCATGTCGTTCCTCGAGAAGAATTAAAAACCAGCGCTCAGAACGATCATTAGCTGTATAAGCTCAGAGTCCCATACGCGTGCGTTATCTTAATGGGTAGGTGCAAGATTCACTTCTCACGCACGCGCTGATGAATCGAAAAACATATCTAGAATCATATCGGGAATAATTGAGTTACAGCGGTGAATATCAGATGAGATCGCTATTCCGTGATGCTCTCCATTACATTCCCTGGAAGCATATTCGTTCATGGAATTGTATCCGTTGTGGGCGCTGCTGCCGAGAGTTCCAGATAAATCTTCGCTTCTATGATTATGCGCGAATTGCTCAGCATTGGCCTGAAACAGTTGATGTGGACCACACCGGAGTCCCGTTTATTAAACGCGCTCACGGTCGCTGTGTGTTTCAACACTCCTCGGGGTTATGTCGTCTTCAACCTCAGGGGATGAAGCCAATCATATGTAAGCTGTGGCCATTCAAGGTATTCCCTGCAGCCCGGAGACGGGGGCATGACAATGCACGGTTTCATTATAAAGACGGTGATTTTTTTGTGTATCTAAACCCCTTCTATAAAATTTGTCCTGGGATTAATAGAGGTGTAACTAAGGATCTCCCTTTAGTCGTTAAGGAAATTATTGAGATTTTTCACAATCTTTCCAGAGATCAACAATATTCAACAGCAAGATAATTAGCTATTATTCAGGTTGTGCTATAGCATTTGAGCACCAAGATCACTCCGCGTTACTGTCTTAGCATATCGACGTAAAACTCCTTTTTGTGTGAGTTCAGGGGGTCGCCACTTGGCATGTCGTTCTTGGAGTACGTTCTCTGATATGAGAATATCTATCCGGCGTTGGGGGATGCTGTAACTTACCTCGTCACCTTCTTCTATCAGAGCAATTGGGCCGCCGAGAGCCGCTTCAGGAGAGACATGGCCAATCATGGGGCCACGGGAAGACCCTGAAAACCTTCCGTCAGTTACAAGTGCGACGCTGCTTCCCAATCCCATACCTACCAGTATGGATGCAACCATATGCATCTCTCTCATACCAGGTCCGCCTTTTGGTCCTTCATAGCGGATCACTATGACTTCACCTGCTTGGATTTCATGGTTTAGAAGGGCTTGTATGGCTTCTTCCATGGCATTAAACACTTTGGCTGGGCCTTTATGAATCAACATAGACTCTGGTACGGCTACATGTTTAATGACCGCGCCACGCGGAGCAAGAGTACCATTCAAAACTGCGATGCTTCCTTCCAAATGGATAGGGCGTGAAAGTGGTCGAATAACTTCATGATTAGTGATAGTTGCATGAACAATATGGGATTGAATCGATTGGCCAGTCACAGTTGTGCAATCAGTATTTAGCAGTGATGAAAGTTGCTGCATGACTGCTGGAATGCCTCCTGCATCGTCAAGATCTTTCAAAGTATATGCTCCCGCAGGCTTGATGGGGCAGATGTGGGGAGTTTTACTACTAATCTCGTCGAAGAGATCTAACGGAATCTGGATGCCGAGCTCAGACGCTATAGCAGGAATGTGGAGACACGTATTGAGGGAGCCACCGACCGCCATACTCACTGTGATAGCATTATGAAGGGCTTGTTTGGTGATAATCTTGGATGGTAGCAAATGAGTAGTGAATAACTCCATAATCTGTTGCCCACTCTTATACGCCATCTCCATTTTTCGTGGATCCGATGCATGGATGGTAGCGCATCCTGGAAGCGACATGCCAAGGGCTTCCGCGATCACGGACATACTGTTCGCCGTCCCCATCATAGCACATGATCCCGGACCCGGACACGCTAAGGCTTCAATTCGCTTCAATTCTTCGAGAGTTAAAGTTTCAGCAGCCACACGTCCAACGAACTCTCGCATATCAGTCAATGTTATGGCTTTTCCATCGTATTGCCCAGGCATCATAGGGCCTCCTGTCACCATAAGAGAGGGAATATCAATACGTGCAGCAGCCATCAAGTGACCGGGAATGACTTTATCGCATGAGGCTATTAATACCATTGAATCAAAAAGGTGGCCTTCAACCATAATTTCAATTGAGTCAGCTATAATATCCCGACTCGGGAGCGAGTATTTCATTCCCGTCGTGCCTTGACAGAGCCCGTCACATACGGCAATAGTATTAAATTCGAATGGAGTTCCTCCAGCGTCAGTAACACCCTGCTTGACAGCTTCAGCAATCTCCCGAAGATGAATGTGCCCGGGAACAATTTCATTCCAGGAGTTCACGATTGCGACCCAGGGCTTAGCGATCTTCTCATCCGTAAGGTGTAATGATTTCAATAGGGCTCGGTGTGCAGCACGTTCCAACCCAACTTTCATTTCTGTGCTTCGCATAATGGAACATCTCAATAAAGTGTCTTGACATCTTAAGCTGCATTGAATTTGTTTTTTTTGGTTTTTCAAGAAGATATCTAAGTGATCTGGCTTCACTTGTCAAGAGACCCGTTAATTAATGCAGCCAATCACCTGGTGCCAACAAACTTCACCGAAAAGAAGATCCCGATTAAAATACTTCCTGCGATCAGATGTTCATGATGTACTGAGCGCATCGTTAACTGTGCGAAATCAAAAGGATGTCCGTTGAGTCGTTGATGCAGTTCAATTCCAACAGCTAAGACAACTGATGTAACTACTAAAACAAGATATAAAGCACTCTTGATCTTATTCAACATTCCAGATGCAGCGTAGCCTTATTCACTCCAACGTATATAAAAATTAACTAACTGCGTCGAACACATTAGCTTGTTGAAAGAGACTTGTTTCTGAGTTGAAATAGTTGACGCGCGTGCGTTGAGTGTGATTGGAAACTTTTAATTGGAACCCTGCTTCTCCTAAGGAAGGAGTAAGATTTGGTATGATTACCACAACTATGCGGCTTAAAGTCTCTTCTGTGCGTGGAGTTCAAGATCCGGAAGGTCGTGGAGGTTATCGGATTGAATTTGTTGAAGTTCGCGATAAGCCACCAGTAGTCATTCCAACTCCTTCCGAAATGCCTAAAGAAATGAGTAGTATGGTAGTGCAGATCAGTAAAGGGATTCAGCAAGCGATCCCTGGTGGTAGGAAAAAACAATACGAGTTGCAAAAACTCACTTTTCTATTTACGGGAGAGGAACTCGAAGCCTTTGCACTTAAACCATATCCCAATCAAATTTATGAATTAACAATTTCGACAGGCACTCTTTCTTTTAAGCAAGTTTGATGATTAACGGATGTTCTCCAAGTCATGACTGAAGCTCTCTATTTGGATGATAGCTACCTTGCTGAGTGTGATGCCCTCATTCAAGAAGTGAAAGATGGAAAATATATCCGTCTCAATCAAACGATCTTCTATCCCCGAGGAGGAGGGCAACCTTGGGACACGGGCACTATCTTGCGAGAAAGTGAGAAGTTTGGTGTGGTCTATGTTGGGAAATTTGCGGGAGACATATCACATGAAGTTGACCATGTTGGATTAGCGGTAGGAGATCAGGTTCACTGTGTATTAAATTGGGATCGAAGATATAAGCTCATGAGAAGTCATACGGCGGCGCATGTTTTCTCTTCTCTGCTATG
>JAOZHK010000042.1 GCA_026014905.1 Candidatus Bathyarchaeota archaeon | reverse complement strand
CACGTCTTTCTGGATTACGTCTTAACCTCTCCGAACTCCAAGGGACGGTAACTACAGCGCTAAGTCCTCTAGAGAACAAGTTACAAAACATTGACAAGGATCTTCGAAAAGCCGAACGTACGGTAGCACTAGTTGCAGATGCAACGTTTCCGTGGGAACGAGACGAAACTCCTATCGTTGCAGTGAAAGTAAAAGATCTGGATAATGATCTTGATGGCTTCATGACATTGACGAATCTCCGCTTCATTCTGGAACACGAAAAGGAAATCGTGTTGAAAAAAACGCTGTTTATCGTTACAGAGAAGAAAGTTGTCAGAGAGGTCGCTGTTCAGAAGCCCATCGGCATGGTGACTCGCCTCGTACGTGGAAAGGTAGGTTTTTTCAAGGGGGCTGGGCTATTTGTCGAATTTACGCCAGAAAGTAGAGTTCCTAATATGAAGTTTGATACATCTGGTCAAGACGCAGATTGGGTCACGCACAGTTACAATGCCATTAGTTCAGGTCAAGTTGAAGAAGAACTAGCCACTGCTATGCCTGAAGTGAGTAAAAGTGAAGAACCACAGCTCGTTACCTGTCATATCTGTGGTGCTCCATATACCGAAAAAATCTATCGCGGACAGACTTCAGTCAATTGTAAATACTGTGGGGCTGCAGTTGCGCTTTAAGGAACGTTCTGTACGTCCGCTATACACCCTTGCATATGATGCTGTTCATTCTTGAATATAAGTACCTGAATTGGTATGTTCAAGAGTCCAGATAGCGGGTTGAGCGAGCTAAAAGTTGAGGTATCGGAAGTCCCTGGGGACATTTCTGGAGACAAGAATTACACTGCACACAATTTGAAGGTCCCTGATTGTGAGCAATCTGCTCACGATACGACTTGATGATAGTTTCTTGTTGAGTTGGAGCTCCGCGATAACGATAGAATTGGTTATATGTAGAGAGAATTTCTGGAATCGCAACATTTTGAGGACAAGGCAAGCAATACTGACACCCGGTACAGCCAATGAACCCATACTGTTGGTGTCTTACTTGGATTTGAGAGAAGAGTTGAAGCTCGTTCTCAGTTAAACAATTGACACCTGAACGATTTGCGCTCTCGAGATTTTCCTTGACGTGAGTCATTGTACTCATCCCTGATAATACTAGTGACACTTCAGGCTGATTCCATAACCAGAGTAATCCCCACTCCGCCAAGCTTCGTTTATTAGATGCCTGATCCCATAATGTCTGTATTTCAGATGGAGGGGCAACTGTTAGATTACCTCCTTGCAGTGGCTCCATAATCACCACGCCGAGTCCTTTTGACGCAGCGTATTTAAGCCCTCGTTCTCCAGCTTGATATTGATTGTCAATGTAATTGTAATGGATTTGGCAGAACGTCCATCCCGAATACTCATCGATAATTGTTTTGAAAGCAGAAAAATCGCCATGAAAACTAAAGCCAAGATACTCGATTTGCCCATTCGCGATTTTATTCTCTGCCCAGTCAAGTGCTTGTAGGCCCAGAATTTTTTGCCATCGGTCACGATTCAATCCATGAAAAAGATAAAAGTCAATATGATTGGTCTGGAGCTTTGTTAATTGCTGCGTAAAAATCGCATCAAGATCTCGTTTTGCTTCAAGCAGTCGGACAGGCATTTTTGTCGCGAGTTTTACCTTGTCACGGTATCCGTCAAGAAGCGCTTTCCCAACGACGATTTCGCTGTTACCTCCATGATAAGGATAGGCTGAATCAACATAGTTGACACCATGGTCAAAAGCATGACGCATCATATGGATTGCTCGTGATTCATCGATGTTTGTTCGATCTCCCCCGATTGTGGGGAGACGCATCGCTCCAAATCCGAGAGCTGATGGCTTCCATGGGAGGTGGCCTAATGATCGATATTTCATAAATTGTTCTTCTCTGCACAATAATAATGAGCATGTTTATGGATAGAGATCTGCTGCGACGGAATCTAATCCGTAGCGTTTCAGAGTGTCTGGTAGCGGTTTCCCGGTAGTATCCCATCCCATGCCGGAATAGTAGGTATCAAGCATTTTGTCCCAGGAGTCCTGGAGACTTCGTCCTTGTGCTGGTCCAGAATCAGGTATTGATCCGTAGCGAAGGGATGGACGGTCAAGTTCGCGTCCAGCTATGCCCTGTTGAATGTTAAATGCTCGAAGGATCTGAACAATGCGTCGTCCAATTGTCATGCCATCTTCCCAAGTCACTGACCATCCTGTCACAGCACTCAAGGCTTGACTGAGTAAATCTACATTCATGCGGGTATTGAACCGACAAGTCACTAATGAGTCTTCAAACATCATCGCGCCTTTATCATGGAGGTTAGCTGCCACGATATCCTCCCACGCAGGAGCTGCGCCGAGTGCGATGGGACCTCCCCATGTTTCCAAAGTTCCTGTGTTGGATATGCAGGTATCGAATTGTTCAGTTAATCGATTTCGGTGATCATGACCTCGAGGAGTGTTTCCTTTCATCGAGTGAATCGCCTTATCTTCTGCCCCCAGCTTCTGTGCAGCTCGCAGCACGCCTTCTGCAAGCACATTACCAATGCCTTGTCTCTTTGCGATGAGATTCAGGAGAAGGCGTGCACTTTCAGCATTGCCCCAAGAAAGCTCTAATCCACTCGCATTTTCTTTGGATAACACCCCTGTTTCATAGCATTCCATGGCAAACCCGACAACCCATCCTGCTTCATTTGTTTCTAATCCTAATTGATCCACCTCTTTGCTCAACATCATTGCAGCAGCGACATCTTCCTGTCCAATTGCAGATGACCAAGCTGAAAACTGTTCATATTCAGGTTCTTCCACAACTTCTCCTGAATACGGCCCCTCAGTGATCTGCATCATATCACAATGGTGAATCTGGCATGCCCAACAAGAATTCCGCCTGATAGAATAAGCATCTCTGATATATTTTCCGCTGAATTTTTGCCACTTAGCATCATCAATCGTCCACGTGCTAGTGGTATAGTTTTTAACTGGTATCATGTTCCGCTGAGCATTACCGTGAAGCCCATTTAAAGTGCCATATTCGTAGGTTCCTCGACTCTGGGTTTTCACGTTTTCTAAGAATTCTTTAGCGATCTCACGGATCCGAGCAGAGTTTTTCATCGCAATGGTATGCGTTCCTCGTTTCACAGCGACTGCTTTCAATTTCTTTGCGCCCATTACCGCACCCAAGCCGTTGTGGGACGCAGAATGTCCATAATCGCAGAAAATTCCTGCAAACTTGACGCAGTTTTCTCCTGCAGGTCCAATCGATGCTACCGCCATTTCGCGTGGGCGACATCGCTGCTCATGTCTAATT
>JAOZHK010000036.1 GCA_026014905.1 Candidatus Bathyarchaeota archaeon | reverse complement strand
GGGATGACGCGGATGCGACAAGAACAGAACCGCTTCCTGGCTGAGCGAGAATTACTCCATCCCGCATAACCGTTTTTCCGCGTATAATGACATGTATGGGTTTACCTATCACTTTCATACCGGTAAAGGGACTGTAATGAGCCTTTGAGTGGAATCGCGTGGGGTCGATCACATATTTGACTGTGGGATCAACAATTGTAATATCAGCGTCGTATCCGGGGTGGAGCTTTCCTTTTCCGTTTAATCGAAAGCGTTGGGCTGGTTGATAGGCAAGAAGATTAACAAGCTGGTTAAGTGTCAATTTTCCTTTATTCATTAATGTCAACAGAACAGGAAGAGTTGTTTCAAGCCCAGGAAAGCCGCTAGGAACACTCCTTGGATCTTGGCTATGCTTTTCTGTGAGAGTGTGGGGGGCATGATCACTCGCGATAATATCGATTTGTCCAGTTACGAGATCCTGAAATAACCGTTTGACCGTATGACTACTACGGAGGGGTGGTTCAACCTGTGCGAGTGTACCCAGCGTTTTGAATAGTTGACTGGACAGGATTATATGATGAGGTGTAACTTCACAGCTGATATTTAACCCGCTTCTTTTTGCTTGCTGGATCAGCGCAACCGCGTGGTGTGTTGAGATGTGACAAAAATGTAGTCGCGGATTGCTTTGTTTGGCTAGAGAAATGACGCGTTTGACTGCTACAATCTCAGCCCGATAATTGTGGATCAGTGAATGCGTTTTCACTATCGAACTCAAGCGTGACTGATATTGTGTTTCTAGAGTATCGATGACTGTTTTATCTTCGGCATGGAGAGCAATAAGTAAGTTATAGCGAGTGGATCGTTCAAAAATATCAAGAAGGACATTGTTATCGTTGATATTTATTGAGGTTAAAGGGCGGTGAAGAAACATTTTAATCCCGAAAATTCCCGCTGCAGAGAGGTTACTCCATTCATGATCTGTGTCGGGAAGACTGGCATAAAGGCCAACATTAGCAACGCTTTTTCGCTGAATATTTGATATTTTCTCTTGGATCCGAGCTAAGCTATTTGTGAGAGGACGAGTATTGGGCATATCTAGAACTGAGGTGAAGCCACCGATGAGCGCAGCACAGGTTCCTGAATAAAAATCCTCTTTCTGTTGTAACCCAAAATCACGTAAATGGGTATGCACATCGATGAGTCCAGGAAGAATTAGATTACCCTGCGCATCGAGAGTTTCTGATGCCTTGGGTAATTGGTGATCCTTTTGGATGGTTTGGATTTTACCATCCTTTATTGAGATCCCGCCTGTGAATAGTTTATCTCGGGTAACGATGCGTCCATTAGTTATCGTTAAATCAACGGTCGAAGACATAACAAGCCTCGATCAAGGTTAATCGCTGTTAAGTTCGTGTCGACATTCTTCACACAGAAAGTCTCCGTTGACGTCTTGAAGGGTTTCGAACCATTGTCGACAGTTATCACAATACCCTGTGGATTGATAGCGGCGTAATGTAACAGGGAGGTTATGGGTGATCTTGGTCTTTTCAGAGATGATTTCAATGAGAGCGGGAGTTATGGCTACGATATCATTACTAGCGATGAGGCCGATCATTCGACTGTGATCCATTACAATGAGTCGTCGTACGTCTCGAGTTCGCATAGTTTCTGCTGCATCTTTGATATCTGCGTGTGGACTAATTGTTAATACTGGGTAGCTCATTGTTTGCTTTGCATTAATATCTCGAGGGAGCAGATTTTCTGCGACAACACGATTGATTATATCTTTTTCAGTTATGATTCCAACAGGATTTTCGTGGTCGTCTGTCACTATGATGCTAGCAAGATTATGGATTTTCATTAGTTTTGCTGCAGTTTCAACAGAGTCGTATTCAGTCACCATCTTCACAGGACTGGACATGACGTCACGCACCTGGATGCCTGTTTGGACATCGTTGGGCATCGGTGATCACTCAATCATGTTCTCAGATTATGTAGCTTTTATAGTTATCTCCGTGAGATCACTTCCTCCTGCGGGGAGAAAGTGCTGGATCCTTTCTATAGGAATGCGACGAATAAAAGGCTGAATCTCTGTCGGAACAAGAGTACTAAGTTTGTGGCGAATAATTTTTGCAATATGACCGCTTTTTTGTCTTCCTGGAATAATCTCGACAAAATATGGCGTGTGTGCTGCGATCGCGGTCGGAGGTCCACCAATGATCTGCCAATACTGCTCGATGCGACATGCGCCTATAGCTAACCGCATTGGAATGTTGCGAAGATATGTCTTTTTTCCCCTAATCACAAATGCACCTCGAGTTAGGTATTCCCCGGAGGGGGCTTCTTTACTGACTTGATTTGGTTTCACCCAATAAGCATTAAGACTCGCATACCCGCTTTGCCACGCTTTACTGTACGTGACTGCAAGTTGAGCAGTTTCTTCAAGAGTAGAATTAGAAGGCATTTTTCCATTTGTTTTAAGAACAACAAAAGGAGCCCCAACGATGTCAGCGTGGAAGACAAGATCATTAGAAGACGTATGACGTTTAATAAGAAGTTCATTAGTGGTAGCGTCGCGACCTCCGAGAAGAAGAAACCCGTCTCGGGAATATGCCCAATGAAATTTTTCGTACCATCGACGTTTGCGTTGGATCCTCGGAGGGGCTAGAGAAGGGGGAGATATAGAATCAGTGCCCTCAGATTGGAGCCGCTTGATAGTTTGTTGGGTGTCAGCGATAGAAGTGATAACTCCAGCTATTTTCTCGCGGATTCGTTTGGCTTCATTGTAGTAACGGGAAGCATTTTCATAAATTGTCTTTTTTAGTCGTAGTTGGATCTCAAACTCATTAACTGTGATATAGATGCATGGTATCGCGAGATCGATGTTGGCAATGGTGAGGGGGGAGGATAGAAAAGCAGCGGCGGTTTTAATTGCGTCAATTTTATCGGGTTCGCGTTTATCGCTGAGGATTGTCACAGCAGTTAAGCGGAGTTGTTCCAAGTTCTGGATATAGGTGTAAATGAGGTCGCCTATCTTAGTGTTTTGCTCTGCGGTTTGTTTGAATGTTGTTAAACTTTCTTGTTGTTGGCTGAGAATGCGATGCTGTTCTTCAATCTGTTGTTTTGTTTCATCACGGTCGATTGAATCAGCAGCATCTTTTTGATAGGCGAAATCTGTGAAATAGGTATCTGCAGCTTCATTAAATGACTTGAAGCACGTCCTATTATAGGGAGTGTAGATTTGAAGCTTTATGGGTAGGACGTCGATTGCTTGTCCAGATTTTATTTCGACGATGTGTGGGTGTGGATGCTTCTTTAGTTCTATTATTAACTGAGTGAGTGCGCTATGTAATTTGTTCAAGTTTTGTGACGTTATGCTATCAATCGTCATGTTTTTATCTAGATTTGCGCGCAGCAGCAGCTCTTCAGCATAAAGTCCCCCAATTGATAATGTTCGTGTTAACGCGCGAATGAGAGTCCCTTTCTGATCAAGCAGCAACGTCATTCCTTCTTCAGTGACCTGAGTAGGATCCATTCCTCGAGCTGGTGGCAGGCGAAAGGGTTGATGGCGTGTTATATCCCGGTCTCTCATAGTCCTATATGAGGAAGCGTACATTATTGTATCTTGATCATCGACGAGAATTGCGTTTCCTTTACTAAATAATTCAACGTACAAACGATAGGTTGTTTTTCGGGCCTCGATTATCAGGATAATAATGCGTTCAAATCGAGGCATTTTCAGATCCTGAATTATTCCTCTACGGAGATATTTCCGTAAAATCTTGCAGAACTGAGAGGGTTGTGGTGGTCGCTTGACAGTATATCGTGTTAGATGAATCCGTCGTCCTAGCTCAATGAGCAACTGGACATCTGAAGTAAAGGTAAGTAGAAAGGTAACAGGAGATACTTGATAGATATTATTAATTCGAGATCCAACGATAACATCTTGAAGTTCAGAAAGAATCGCTGCGATATCAAAACTTGTCATCGCTACCTTAGATTTCGCGTTGAGCATTGTCCAACTCGTACCAACAAGATGGTAATCACACTTGCTGAAAAAGTTACCCTTCAGTATTGCTCACTTCGCCTTTAAAGTCACATTAACGTTATTTTAACGTTAAATTAACGTTACAGAAAATCTTATAAAGGGAGAGAGAAAAGAGGATACATATGAAAATTCGCGTTACGATGAAGCGCCCTTATGGAGACATTGAAGTGGAAGGAGACAGTTTAGATGAAGTCATCCAGGGACTAGAGACATTCCCCGAATGGCTCGTTGTTATTGACAATATAATGTCTTCCACAGAATCAGAATACGAAGAAGCCGCACTCCAAGGAATTATTGAAATCTCAGCAGATGGGCCTCAACTCATCGTCCCGAAAGACAGAGTTAGCAATAAAGAGGCTATTGGTTTGCTTCTTTACGCAGAAGACACAAAAGTGTTAGAACCTCGCGAAATTGGTAGCCTTCTCTCTTTAAGTGGTCACACATCACGCAGTTACGGTTCCCGCCTAAGCGAAATGCGACGTGAAGGCACCATCATTAAGGAAGGTAATGGTTACCGATTATCAACCGCAGGCAAAAAATGGATAGAAAATTTGATTCCAAGCTTACAAGAATAAAGAGAAGGGAAATCATGTGAGTGGCGAAGAGAGCGTGGAAGTCACAGTACGCTACCAAGGACTTGAAGTCAAATTTGCAGGCGAATTAAATGAAGTTGTTAGGTTCTTTCTAGATTTTTTAAACCGAATGTTACCGAATTATGAGCTTGTCTCCAGTTTAACACTAACTGTGGATCAGGAAAAACTGTTAGAGGATATTAGGGGAATAATAGCGATTGCCCCAGAAGGACTAATTGTTACCTTTCCTCAAGAATTAGTAGGAGAACGAGAAACCATTCTTTTACACCTCGTGAAAACATATATTGGATATCAGCTGGGCAAACTTGATCAAGATTTCATGCCGATATCTGACATCATCGCAGTCACAAGTGGAAAACCAAGTTCTTCAGCTGCAAGGCTTAGTGAACTCGTTCAGATGGATTGGGTTGAACGGGTTGGTCGGGGAGAATATCGTATCACGACATTTGGCATAAAATCATTCATTGACACGATTCTTCCTAAAATAAAAGCTCTGATGTGAGGATGTAAACGTGTTTAATCGAAGTAAAATTCGGGTGAATGTTGAATATGGAGAGCTTCAAGCCAACTTTGAGGGGACAGTTGAAGACGTCACACATGCTTTGCTCAACTTTCTGAAAACTGTGCATCCTGCATTTCCAGTCGCAGCTAAACTAATGTATAAACCAGATTTAGTGGAACTTACTAGTTTACTTGAAGGTGTCGTAGAGTACTCCTCTGACGGATTAATCCTTTTACGAACCAACTTTACAGCTGATGAAGCAATACTTACCGTTCTTTTAGGCGTGTACGTGGGAACTAAAATTGGGGCGTTAACTGACAACACAATTTCAGTAAACGCAATTGCGAATATCAGTAGAAAGGCATCCAAAACAATACTGAATCAGATAAAAAGCATGATCGATGACGGTTATGTAACTCGAGTGGGAAAAGGCGAGTACCGAATTAAAAATCTTGGTATCAAAAAGATGGAAACGATTCTAAGAAATGAGAGTGATCAATAAATGAGTCAACACATTCCATTCACAATTAAAATTAAAGCGAAAGATAATGAAATTGAATTGAGTGGTTCCAAAGAAGATGTGATGGATGCACTCAATAACATTAATGATATCATGACCAAGGTTACTCGAACGTTTACAAACCCATCCCCAGTTCAAAGCACTCTTCAAATTCCACAAACAACGTCAAAAAGCAAATTTCCATCAATTTCTGTAAGTCCCGATACTCCATGTCCTGACACGATCTTGAAACTCTTAGCAACGGAGTGGGGACGCGAAAAACCACGTAAATTACGTGAACTACTTGAGGCCATGAAAGTGAATGCAATTCACTATCCAATCGGCACTGTTAAAGGACGATTAACTGATATGACAAAAAAAGGATATCTACGACGAGTACGGGAGGGTCGAGAATACGCCTATATCCGCGTCAAATGAAGAGGAGGTCTCAATAAGCATAGACAGTCACGCACTCTTCTAATACAAGAAGGGTGCAGCGGGTCGCTTGGCTTTGGGGGCATCGCCAAGCGACTGTAATAGAGGTGAGGTTAAATGAGGTACCACTGCACCAAATATGAACATAGTATAATCTTCTTTATAAGCAAACCAGTTTTCACGCACCAGCAATCAATTCCAAACTATGCAAGTAATCAACCATGTTTGGAAAAACGGGGGGGTTTACGTGGAAGTACATGAGTTCGATACAATGACCTCCTCTGACTTTGTTAAAATTGGGAACCAGTCCTTGACTAGAACGTATACCCATACGTTTCCTTCTAAATATTTAAACATGCAATTACTCCAAGATTGTGAAAAAGATCCTCCTTTTCCTTCGCGAAGTGAAAACCAATTTCTTGAAACTCTTCGACTCAACGGAGTGGGAAATGAGGTCTCAGTATTTGGTCTTGATACATCGAACATCGACTTAGGAGAAACAGAGGAGGGGATATTATGTGCAATTCGCGGATGTGTGGTATGGCGAGATACCAAAGAATACCAGTATACCCGCCATGGACCTTTCATCTTTCACATCACAGAGCGAAATAAACAATATCTTTTCGACTCACTGCGCCAAACATGTTTCAATCAACACGAAAGTATCGAAGCTCCGCCTCTTGATAACATGGCTGATCAAATTCGAAATATCCTTGAACGATGGCTGCAAAAACAACTCTGTGAATCTTGTCAAAACTCGCTACTCTTATGGGATGGCTCTTTAATGGCACCTTCGGTGAACCGCCCAGTAACTCCCCTGTTTCCACTGTTAAATATCGCTCGAAAAGGAAGAAACACCATTCTTGCATTTTCTAAAAAGACAGCATTAACTGCCATGGGTCGCCGAATAAATACTCTCGTGAACGATAGAGACATTCCTTGCCTACTTGATATTGACAATATCATTCAATTACAATACGGAAAACGGCTTCGATTCTTAGGAAAAGTGTACATCGCGAAGTTAACTCGAGGAACATTAAGTTTCCGTTTAGACATAGATCGCAGGCTATCCCAATATGAAGGTAGAAACGCAGCGGAGGATTTACTCAAGAGTGACTTAATTCTAAATAGCTATCCTGAAAGTCTGCGATTAGCACATATCCTTTCACGATTCTCTGCGGGAGAAGTAATTGCAATGAAACGGTATATTACGTTAAATCACAGCTTACGAATCGTTCCACAACCCGATGTTCGTCAAATCTTATTTGGGCCTTATGGAGGAACTTGAGAGGAAAAGGATATGATGCATATATACAAGTTAGATGGAAATACGATGGAAATCGTTTCATGTCCTTCACGCGACATTCGGAAAGGAGACTACATCATTATTCGTGACGTCTCATTAAATCGAAGCCTTATCGTCCAAGTCATGAACGTAGGATACGCAAATATTCCAGGAATTCTTGAAGACATCTTACGAGAATCCTCTCTTGAGAACATCGAAGGCAGAGAAAACGATTTCTTAGGTATTCAAGCATTTGCAGACATCATTAAAGACGCTAAAATTCTCCGCTGTAAAATTCGTAGAGCGATAATAAAGGGACGCCTCAGTCATGATATCTCTTGGACGCCCTCGCGATCAACTTCCCAGCTAGTTACAATCACTGACAAAGCCTTCCTTAAACTCATTGGCACTCCAACAATCAACGCGATTACTCTTGGAACTACAAAAGAAGGGGAAGACGTTAACATCAATTTATCAACGATCGATGGAAAACTCAATATAATCACTGGAAAAAAAGGAACGGGCAAATCGCATCTCTCGAAGCTTCTGGTTTCAAACCTCGTTAAAGAAGGGGGAATCTGTGTAGTATTTGATGTCAACGGAGAATACATAAATATCGGTTATGATGAAGACAACGAAAAAACACAACTGTATGACAAAGTTCATGTTATCACTCCTGGAAACAATTTTCAAGTGACTCTCCAATACACTGGATTGGGGGTATTTTTACGCATCATCTCTTCTGTACTAGATCTACCCGAAAACTCCGCATGGGAGATCAGAAGAATTTGGTTGAAGCTCATGGATGACCAAGCTCTTACGTTAAAAAATCTCAGAGAAGCTATCGATCATGTTACAAACAATTACGTACGTGACGCCTTAATCCGTCGATTTGACAGCTTGATGAGTACAGGCTTATTTACCGATAACCCAAGATTAGCAGCCACTCTTGAAGAATACTTCTATAAAGCCAAGAATGGTGGAGGATTAATCATTAACCTCAAAGGTTTACCATCTAGCTTTCGTCAAATTATAGTGGAATTCATGCTCAGCAAAATGAGTACGTTATTAAATAATTGGATTATAAGAGCCTTGTTTCTTTTTGCTGAAGAAGCCCATCTCTATCTTCGAAAAACCTATTGGGAAGATATCGTGACACGAATGCGACATCTTGGCATCTTTAGCACATTTATCACAAATCAACCCGACAGCATCAGTGAAAGCATCTATCGACAAGCAGATAACATCTTCCTCTTCAATTTCACGAATGAAAATGATTTATCAACTGTTTCAAAAGCCACAATGGTAGACGTTGAAACTGTGAACGTGATCACCAAGGAACTGCCTCCCCGACACTGCTTAGTCTTAGGCAAAGTCACAAATGATTTCCCGTTGATTGTTGAAGTGAAACCATTAAAAGCTAAAGTCATGGGACAAACACGTCTCTTTTTCACTACCGTTCAACCAGTAAAGGTACATTAGTCACCTCATTTACGTCAATGCTTGCCAATACCCACAATATTTTTTTGATATGAGAGATAAGAAACTCCTAGATCCTAAAGCTAGCTTACTCTGATTCTAGGGACAAAAAATGAAAAAAACCATTGAAATCGATACACACGCCTGCGTCACAGAAAAAGGTAAATTCCAATGTCTTCTTTGCAAAGAGGAAACAAACTACCAAACTCTTTTTGAAACAGAAATTGGAGTAATGGCACATATGCTCTATACTCACCTCATCACGCCAAATGAAGTCATCATCGCTGGATGGACTCAAGAAATGGCAGATAACCTGAAAGAACAGAGCAATAGAAATAATTGGGATATCAATGAAGACATCTTCTTTTTTCTACCGAATCGTAATGAGAATGAAGCCCGGATATTCAGAGATGGAAAGGTAGAAATTGTTTTGCTGAAAATCCGAGAAGTGGAAAATATACAAGAATAGCGAAAAAAGCACTTCAAATTTAAGCTAGTTAACTACGTTCCACAATTTCCAACCAGATTCCATTGGGATCTGTGATAAATGCGATTCGCGTGGAAGAACCTTGTAATGAATATGGTTCCAACGCGATATTAACCTCATTGTTTTTAAACAGAGTCATCGCAGCGTCCATATCAGAAACTGCAAAAGCCAAGTGATCCAACTCATCACCTTCAGTCCAATCCGTTTTTTCAAGCCAATAGGTCAACTCAATCCTTGAATCCGTCTCGCCATCACCGAGAAACGCGATTTCCGCTTTATTTTCAGGAATTTCACGCCGGCTAAGGAGCTTGAGTCCCAAGATATTTTGATAAAATGCGATCGATTGATCCATATTCTTAACTGTTATTGATGTATGCAAAATTTTCATGAATTGTAATACATTGCTAATAGATATTTAAAACGATTGCTGCTTCGTTGTGAAAGAATCTACGCGCGCGTAGTTCGCTGTATGTTTTTAAAGTTTAAGCACGTATATTTAGTAGAGGTTATTCATTGAGTGCATCACAGCCCAAAGGGCGTTTCTATACCAGGATTAACGAGAGCGATTATCTTGGTCTTACTATTTGGCGCGGGAAATCTGACCCTGATGCCGAAGTGGTTGTTGTTCAGCTTCGACATCGAGAAGGTGACAACTGGGAGACTGTTGGGAGATTAGCTGTATACCGGACTCCTGAAGGAACATATAGAGAATTGCCCGAGCGTCCAAATTATTAAATTCGCGCCCGAGTTATTTAGTCAAATGGGGAAACTCTTTTAGTCTTTCAGCCATTTGTTTCAACTTCTGATTAACTCGGTGGTTAATTGTGTCTTTTTCAAATGTGCCATCAGCTTGTCGGGTTCCAGCGGCCAAGCCAGTTAGAACTTCAATTCCCTCGTTAATAGTTGAAATGGGGTAGATGTGAAATTGGTTATTTTGGACAGCTTGGATTACTTCATCTTTTAAGACGAGATTCTGTACATTGCTTTGGGGAATGAGAACTCCTTGTGTTCCGGTTAGCCCATTGGCTTTACATACTTCGAAAAAGCCTTCAATTTTTTCATTGACGCCTCCGATCGCTTGTACATCACCTTTTTGATTTACTGATCCGGTGACGGCGAGATCTTGTCGAATTGGTGATTCAGATAATGCAGATAGGATCGCGTAGAGCTCAGTGCTCGATGCACTATCGCCCTCAACCATCCCGTAACTTTGTTCAAAGACTAATCGTGTTGAGAGGCTTAATGGTTTATCTTGTGCATATTGTTCAGTTAGGTAACCGCTAAGAATCAAGACACCTTTCGTGTGGATGGGTCCACCGAGTCGGGCTTCGCGCTGAATGTCAATAATACTTTCACGACCTAAACCAATACTTGCTGTTACTCGAGATGGAGCACCGAAGGAAAAATCGCCTAAACTCATTACGGATAGGCCGTTAACTTGCCCCACTGCTTTCCCTTCAGTATCTATAAGGAGCGTGCCTCGTTCAATCATTTCTCGGATCCGCTCTTGAACAAGGTTTGACCGATATATCTTTTCCTCAATAGCCTTTGTCACATGTTGTGCACTAACATTTGATGCGTTATTCTGATTTGCATAGAAATTAGCTTCACGGATAATATCAGCAACTTCGGCAAACCGAGTTGAGAGTTTAGTGCGATCAGCTGCTAACCGGGATCCATATTTCATGATTTTTGCGACCGCGGACACATCAAGATGGTGGATATCGTCCTTTTGACAGAAAGTGCAGATGAATGAAGCATATTTTCGAATGTTTTCTTCAGTACGATCCATAGATACATCGAAGTCAGCCTTTACTTTGAATAGCTCTCTAAATTCCATGTCTAGGAGGAGGAGTTGTTGGTAGATGTACGGGTGTCCAATAAGAATTATTTTTACACTTAAGGGGATAGGTGCAGGCCGCAATCCTTTTGTTGTTATGTATCCAAGGCGTTCTCCAGGCTCTTCAATACGAATGCAATCATTTTTCAGTGCACGTTTGATGGATTCATAGGAGAAAAGGTTGCGAACGAGGTCTTCAGCAGGTATCACCAGATACCCGCCATTCGCTTTGTGGAGAGAGCCGCCACGAATCATCGTAAAATCTGTCGTTAACACGCCAAACTGGGCTTCTTTTTCAATGCGTCCGAAGAGATGCTGGTAAGTTGGATTCAATTCGACGATTACGGGTGCTCCTGTGGTTTCCGAGTTATAGATTGCCACATTGACTTCATATTTTCGGAAAGGAAGCTCCATCATCCATGGGGCTTGAAAAGGCATTTGCGGGTTACGTTGAGGGCCTTGGATAAAAAGTGTGAGGTTCTCGAGGATGTCTTCGCGCACATCATTAATGTATTTCTTAACTGTTGGCAGATGATCGTATTTTTCTACAAGGTCTGAAACTAGGTGTCCAATGGTGAATAAGGCAACTTCACGGTTAACGTTTTTAATTTCCTCGTTTGCTTTTTTCTCGAGTCCTCGTAATTGACGGAAAGCACTTCTTAGTTCAGATCGTAAACCATCACGTCGTTTTTGAATTTCCGCACGGATTGGAGGACTTAAAGAGAGTATTTCTTCTTCTTTTAAGGGTCGACCCTCTATCATAGGAACAATAAGGATTCCCATGGGTGTTATTTGAAGAAGAAAACCTTCTTTCTGTACTCGTTCATTCATTTGATTAAAGAGATCGCGTCTCTCAATCTCAATAGATTGTATGGTTTCGTCTCGCTTTGATGCATAATCGTCACTTTCAAAAGTTTTAGGAAGTTCTTGTCGAACTTCTTCAATGAATTCTTTCATATCCTGAGCAAATTCTTTTCCTTTACCAGATGGGAGTTCAATTGCTAGAGGCTCATAGGAATTAGTAAAGTTATTAACGTAACACCAATCTGAAGGAATCGATTTAACTTTTGCAAGTTCCTTTAAAAAATCTTGTACAGCAGTAGTTCTTCCAGTGCCGGGGTAACCAGCAGCATAGATATTAAAGCCCTTTTCTTTAATATCTAAACCAAATCTAAGTGCGCGAACAGCACGCTCCTGCCCAATGATCCCCTCTAAAGGAGTCAATTCCTCAGTCGTTTCACAGCGCAATAACGTTGAGTCAAACTCTAAACGTAATTGATCTATTGATAATTTTTTGGACATAGTCGTTTCACACCAAAAAGCTTCATATTGGCTAGATATGGAATATCTATGGTAGATACGGTTTATTCATCTTTTCGTTTATATATAAACCATCCACATAGAACTTATGAGAATGTGGTTTAGAATCACTTCTCAACAGAGTTTAAACTAGTTTCTCCCTGTAGAAAAATACGCTAGCTCACTAAAGCTACGCGCGCGCGTAAACGAAGTTAGCAGTGCATTGATTTTTTATAAGATCTTTTCAGCGACTGTTTTCCCAAGATTATAGCATTGTTTACGATATGTCTCATCAAACCCAGTTCGCTGTCTACCGCTCAGACCATCTGCTAGTGACACTGCAGCTACAACACCTATGCCAAGTCTTTCAAGTTCAGCAGTTATTTTCTCAACCACCCATCCGCCGTCCCATTCATATGAGCCGAATACTCCTCCAATTTTGCCTAGCACAGATATACGCTGTGATTCGATAGAATCTCGTAGACTGTCGAGAAAAGCTCGCATTTCTGGAGTGACGCTACCGTACCTCGTAGGTGAGCCTAAAATGATAGCGTCTACCTCATTTATATTAGAGATACTAAAAGGCGATCCAACTTTATGGGAATCAGCCGATACTCCACTGACACTATTTACACCTTCAATGATAATTTTAGCCATTGCCTCGGTAAAACCAGTTTTACTGTCATAGATCACAATTATTTTCGCCATGCGGTCAACCTCCGACGATTTTCAATGATTAACTAAAGTACTATTTATAAGATTTATGTTATGGTACACTCATGAAAGCGATAAAATCACTCAAGGTTCTTGGCTTCAAGGTGTAGTTTGTTTCGCGTTCATATCCTAAAGTTGATATAGGTTTAGACCCATAGTCGTGACCGGGATAAACCTCTGTTGTATCAGGTAATTTTAAAATTTTATGAAATAGACTATTATACATATCTTTGGAATTCCCTTCCGCCAGATCGGTACGTCCACACTCTCCAATAAACAGAGTGTCTCCAGTGAGTAATTTGTTATCTATTAGCAGACAAATACTATCAGGGGTGTGCCCTGGAGTATGGATGACTTGAAAAATCAGTTCACCTATTGTGATAAGATCATTATCTTCGACTTGACGGTCTTTAGTAATTTTTGATAAGCGATGAGTAATGATTTGACAGTCAAAGTGTTTTTTGATTTGATTATTGCCTGAAGTATGATCATGATGATGGTGCCTGTTAATTATGAAAGTAAGAGATCGTTCAAGGTTTTCAATGAGTTGGATGAGCTGTGTGGCATTATAACTCGGATCAACAACTACAGCATAATTTGAGTCTGTGATCACATAAGAGAAATTGTCGCTCACTTCTTTGACCTGTTTGAAATACAATCTTATTTTCTCCTAATTTTCAGTATGCATGGTTTTGGAGTATGTTGTATCATTATTGCTTTTGAATGGTAGTGATGTCCAGAGCTAATGATCTATTAGTTGGTCGTATAATATTAGATGGTGTTGAGGAATTAACTTCAGGACGCAGATATTTCTCAATTTGAAGATGTTCAACACGCATTCCCATCTTTGCTAATGCCTCTAAGTCATCGACACTACCCACACTTGCATCAATATTGTCATGAATTGGATGAACCCACATAGATCGAGGAAGTAGATTATATTGTGGTGGTATTGAAGAATTTGTGCGTGTTAGTAGAACATGACGTAGTGTCGTGTAACTCATTACCAACTGAGACGCTCCAAAAGCACCTACCCCATGCCAGATTACAGCCTGTTCTGGGGATCCTAATGAGTATAATATGAATTGGGGAGAGGATGGGATCTCGGAATAACTGTAATTTTGGAACCTCGGACCATCAATGCTAACTCTATCGTTAGCTTTCACTATACTAACATCATCGGGATCAATCGCGTTGGGATAGAGGGTCGTGTTACGATACTTGACGGTAACTCTTTTTAGTGAATTCCCCTCAAAAACGATTCTTCCTTTGGCAGCACGTTTGGAGCCATAGCCCTTTAAAGAGTGGGGAATGGTAAGAAGAGTTGTTCGTTTTTTCAAACTCCGGCCCATTGAGTTGTAGATTGTTCTAATAGAGTCAATATTTTGATGAACATTTCGAATTAATGAGTGGAGAAATCCGTGAGAAGTTTCGGCTTGTAATGTTGTAAGGGGCATTCTCACGAATGGAAGCGAGAAATCGATTCCGAAAAGAGAGGACATTTCGTCTAATTGTTCAGATTTAACTACATCAACAAGATCTAGGTATGTATCGCATCTTGAGAGATGATATTGAATACGATCGACTTCACTTTGTGATATTAATGTGCCAAGATATTTACGAGTAAAATTTTTGTCTATGCGGAGTTTATCTACCTCAACATAAGCTGAGGGGAACGCACTTTGCCCACTTGTAACAATTGATCCTTTAAAAGGATTCATCGAATATCGATCTGGTTCTACATCATCTGTGTTTAACAAAAAAGACACGATATTGCTAACAGGAGGTTGCTCCAGTAATTCACACAGTTGATCGAGATCTCCTGGTTGTAACTGGGAAATATCATTATCCAGCATATAATTCCCGCAAACTTCGAGGAGGCGCGCTGCAATTATTCCTTGGAGTTCTTCAACCGTAAGTTGGGGATTAGTATATTCAATTGATGAACGTAAGAAGAAATGTCTGGATGAGTATTGGATCGGAGATAGATGCTGTTTTTGAATCTTCAACATTGGGATAGCATAATTTGTGCGTTCATGTTGTGCATCCAGGAATTTTTCGAGGTTTGATCGTAAATGTGTTAACATTTGTTGTGCGTTGTTGATAAAATCTTCAACAACTAATCGTCCTATAGGTGTCGTCATTGTCAGAATCAACCTCTTTCCAAGGATTCAGCAATCTGCATGCAATCAATCTGGAGTGGGAATCCTCGAAGCATTCGGACTACACGAAAATCTTCTTGAAAACCATTACTCTTTAATGAATTGACTAAAGCACATTCATTTTGTGGGATGCACATAAAGGTGTCGCTTTCGGAATTATCGCGAAGTGC
>JAOZHK010000266.1 GCA_026014905.1 Candidatus Bathyarchaeota archaeon | reverse complement strand
GTAGGGATGGGGAAGAACCTCTTGGGGGGGTCTCGGCATCTGGGTAGTAACCCTATCAAATTTATAGAGTCGTCCTTTAGGATCAACAAATGTTATTTCTGCATAGGGATTGACCATGGCAGTTTGTTTGAGATATTCGAGAATTTTGGGCATTGCGCGAGGATAGTCTCCGCTCAAAGTGAAATCAACAATAGTTCCATGCCAGTGGCTACCATTTTTTTGAACACGTTTCTGGACGATTTCGGGTTTGTTTCGTTGAATATCAATACGTACATCGAAGGCGAAGATGTTGCTCTTCCCCAGGCTTGATACAATGTGTGCAGTACTATTCGTGGTTATTTGACCATACAAGATAGCCATTTTCCCACCAAGCCCGAATGTCCCACGAACTTGTTTTAATTTATATTTTGATCCGAAGAGAATTTGACCAAAAGCTGAAGGCACATATTCTGGAGGGACCCCACTTCCATTGTCCATTATTCGCATTGTATAGGTTGAGTCTTGATCATCGTGCGAGGATAGACGTAAAAAAATGTGCGGGGGGATTTTATACAACTCACAGGCATCAAGTGAGTTTTCGAGAAGTTCACGAAGCGCGGAATAGACGGCTCGAGAGGGATTGTTAAATCCTGCGAGATCACGATTACGATAAAAGAAATCGGCAGGACTTATCTCCATGAAAGTATCGTTTACAGGGTCTACGTTTGTTACCATTGGATGTCGATTCCGTTGAACGGGATATTTAGGTTGATAGTGTGTGCACCAAATTAATGTTTCTTGTGAGAATTAGCAGACTTCTTTATAAAAGAAGATCTTTTTCAGTCACCTGTTCTAAGCTGTTTTTCAAAATATGTGTCAAATTATCCTATCTTAATGACAATTTTTAACTTATAGTTGTTAATTTATTGATATATGTAAAGATCATCGACTTTTAATAACTGGATCATATGTACCAATAATAGAGAGAAAAAACTTGTATGAGTACGAAAAAAAGCGGAAGCTGGAACAAGAACTCACACGGACGGATAAAAGAGACCGTTTCTTGAGGTCAGATCGGAGCGAAGATATCGCTGTTCTCGAGGAAGTCTTTGATAAAACAACCCTCTTACTTGTTTATCGTCTGCTGAATAAAGGAATTATTGATGATCTGGATGGGGTCATAAATTCGGGTAAAGAGTCAAGAATTTATCGAGGAATTAATGCTGAGAAACAGGATATTGCCATCAAAATTTATCTGACAACTTCGAAAGAATTCCGTCGAGGAATGTTAACATATATTGAGGGTGACCCCCGCTTTCGACTGGCTCGACGCGATTCTCGATCCCTCATCTATCTCTGGGCTCAAAAGGAGTATAAAAATCTCCAGCGAGCGTTCGCTGCTGATATTCGAGTCCCTCAACCGCTTTACGTTGAAAAGAACGTTCTAGTTATGGAGTTCATAGGCGATGAATTGGCTGCCGCACCAACATTAAAAGAACAGCCACCCATCAATCCTTTGGAGATGTATGATACTATTTTACAATACATTCATCGATTTTATCATGTGGCCAAACTTGTTCATGGCGATCTTAGCGAGTACAATATAATGAATTTTAATGAACAACCCGTCATTTTTGATCTATCTCAAGCTGTTGCAATTGCTCATCCTCGCGCCAAGGAATTTTTAGAACGCGACATCTATAACATTAATCGATTCTTTAATAAGGCAGATATTGACGTTAAACAGAATCAAGACATTCTTTCGTGGATTACTGATGAAGCCTGAAAACACGGTTCATATAAAAATTCCTTTACAGAGAGTTGGAGCGCTCATTGGCCCATCAGGTACTACTAAAAAAACTATTGAAAATCGATTAAGTGTTCTCTTAGATGTTGATGGAGAATCGGGCAGTGTTTGGATAACACCACAAAACGAGAACAGTGACCCAGTCACTCTATTTCGAGCCCGCGATATTGTACTGGCAATTGGACGAGGTTTCTCCCCCAGCAAAGCATTTCGGTTATTTCATGATGAGGTGTATCTGAGCTTAATTGATCTTCGCGAGATTTTTGGCAAATCCGAATCTGATATCTCCCGAGTGAAAAGTCGAATTATTGGACGAAAGGGACGAACACGACAACAAATTGAAGAACTTAGCGGTTCATTTCTCAGTATTTATGGGCATACAATTGTGATGATTGGAAATCAATCACAGGTTAATGTTGCGCGAGAAGCTGTTCAACGATTTATTCGAGGCGACCAACATAAAAGCGTATATGCTTTTCTGCAACAGAAAAGACGAGAATTGAAATTCGAAGAAACCAAATTATGGAAAGAGACACATTTCTAGCATCAAAATCTTAAAAGGCCATCACTTCGAGTTCATGGAGTCCTTCAAGAGATTTATTGTAGTAATGTAACGCATCCTGGCCTTTGGGAGTAATATAATATTTTGATCGCTTCATTTTTTGTTCATGAATGAATTCGCTTGTTTTTAAAGTTGATAACACTTCAGTTAAAGCCGCATATGATAAATTGGAAGCATACATGATTCGTGTCGGTTTACAGACTCCTTGGTTAATTACATCAAGAACTTCAAAGCAGATCTCAAGTTTCGAGCGTCGATGACTAGTTTCCATGATAGCCCATTATTTCCTTTTTGCTGTTATGACGTTTATGAATATTTGAACTGGAGTTCAAATCTAAGTAAAACATCTACATAATAGCTCCGTATTGTCACTTTAGACTAGTTTTGCACATACAAACGAAGTTAGACGTATTTCTTTTTAAAGAAAGAAAGCAGTGCTTGATATTTACGGTCAAGATAATTCGTAACTTCAGCTTCCTCAACAATGGAAATTACTTTTAATTTATTAACAAGCAGCAATCCAATTTCATTCTTAAAATCATTCACTCGTCCAAGCAATGCTTCAGAAAACTTGAGAAATACATAAGGAGACACTGCGACATAGGCCCAATCAGAACAGTCGAGATAATCTTTAGCCTGATAGAATGCAGCGTTTATTGCAGATATTTTCGGTTCTGTAGCGATCTCAATAGCTATGATCGCATTTTCACCAACTAAACCTAAATATTTTTTGTATTTACACCCAACCACATCAATGCGTTGTCGTGACTTAGGTATCCGAACATTATTTTCATATAAAAACTCGCTTCGCTTCAACCAATCAGTGACGGGTTGACGTAAAATAGTTGCACTTTTAGGTTCATTTAAAATATGAAACAGGAGCTGTTTATCCTTCTTTTCAAGAAAATTGATGATGTCAAGTAATGTGAAATATGAGTTATCACTAATTAATTTCACCAGAGTTTCTTTGTCCTTACTTTTAACTAAGCCCGTTATG
>JAOZHK010000261.1 GCA_026014905.1 Candidatus Bathyarchaeota archaeon | reverse complement strand
GAACAGTATCCGGTAGATCTGCTGTCTCACCGCCTCCAAATCGGATAGACACTTGCTGGCGACGAAGCCATTGGAAGCAATCTTGAAATCCGCGACCTAATACTTCTAGAAGGGCTGTTTTAGGGATAGTAAACGGATTCAGTGCAATATAATCGATAAAGCTTATGGGACTGGCACCAACACAAACTAAGTCATCGATGTTCATAGCAATAACATCTTGGGCGAGACCTCGAAACGCCTCCAAGTCTTCAGTCTCTTTCCAATTTAAATAGGATTGAACAGGTTTTGACCCTGCACTATCAGTATGTAGAACAAGTCCTTGATGAGGTAAGGTGGGATGCTGGGATATGACACAAAAGGCGTTCGGGTAAAGATTGTCAACAAGATTAGTGAAGACTTCTATTCCTTTCTTGTTCACATCCACTCCAAGTTGTGAATACTCTGACCCCATAATAATTCCTTCACAGATTACCAAATGTTTAATGGATTTTCAGCCCTTGTGATACCTATCGTATTAATGCGATATCTATTATACCCTTGTGTGAAGTTTGAAAAAATCTGTGTAATTCGCATATACTGGTACTGTACCAATAAATGAACGATTGGTTGTCATTTTACGCGTGCGCATATGGAATTGTATTATATATTGAAAAAGAAGAAAGCTTTTAAAGAAGTATTAGTGTAGTATTTTTCAATCGTTAACTTGTTGAGCAGTAACTAAATCGATATTTTGCATGGAACTGACGATTCGAGGGATTTTTGTTTTGGCACGATCTGTGAAACATTGTTATCCTCAATGTCAATTTTTTAGATGTGGGCAACGAGCATTAAATGTGAAAGGTAAGCGGGCTTTCTGCCGCTGGGTTGGTGATACGTGTACTGGTGACACGTGCAATTATGTGATTTGCACCCGATCTCGGTTGCTACCAAATGGCATCTGTGGTATGACAATTAAACGAAAAACAAAAGAAGAAGAATTTGAGCCCGAATTACTGGAGGAATCTGAAATTAACATTAAGGGAAAACTCAAGAAACGATTTAAAAGCACTGACTTTTTCTAATACTCAATCGATTGCTTCAGCTCGAGAGCTACTCGCTTATTGTCTAGTAAGATTTATGCCTTGACACGTTATTTTAGCAGTGGGCCCAGGGCCTTTGCTTATCTTAAACTGAGCATTCGTAAGTTGTTTAGTAATTTCAATGCATGTCTTGGTGTGAGATGTAAGTTCACTTACACGGATTATCGAAGTGCCTGAGGCTAATGCTAAGAGTGGAATCAATTGATCTCCCAAGAATTTATCAATTGGTGCACGAGACTTTAACTGAAGAAGTAGGTTAGATGCTGTCATATAACCCACTTTTTCTGCAGGTAGACCTATTTCTCCGAGCATATCGCTTCCAAGTCGACCCGCCGGAACAAGTTTAGCATAGAGGGAGATACCTGTACCAGGGCTGCTCGCACATCTGGGATCACAAGATTGAAGGCATTCTGTCGATATTTTATATGGAAGTCCTTCTGCATGGAAATTTGTTTGCGCCGTCTGGGCCATTCTTTGTACGATGTGACCTGGTAGTCGGGCACTATACGCGATTCCACTTATCTCAGAAACTGTGTCATATTGGTGCAGCATCAGGGGAAGTATTTGATTTATTGGCTGGAAAGAACATTTCACAATTCCTCCACCCTTCGGATAAAACCCGCGTTTGATTAGTCTAAGGGAGCTTTTCACACCCAGCAATGATAGTATGGGAAGAACCACTGTTTGGAGATTGTCAATGGGGGGTGCAAAGGGGTTATTTGTACCTCCAAGTAGAGTAAGCTTCGTCCTTTTTTCAGTCCAAGAAAGAATTGGAATCATGCTTTGTAATAATAATGAAATACTTCCTGCTGTCCCTATATTGAATACAAATGAGTTACTCCTTATTTCTCGTGGATGATAAATTACTTCGGTTTGACCTAGTTTTAAACCACTTATTGATGCTTTACTGATTTGGGCTAAAGCTTTAACGACAGTAAGGTGTTGAGGTCTTAAACCAGGATTTGAACGATTTAATCTAATATTTGTAATTTTAATTGATTTTCGAAGCATTGTTGCCAACGCGAGAGAGGTCCTCAGTATTTGTCCTCCTCCTTCGCCTTGGGACCCGTCCACTTCAAAACTGATATGTGTCACTGACAACAACTCCAGAGATAGCTGCCTTTTCGTTTCCACAGCACTTCATTGGTTCGTGTATTGCGTATCTCGAGAATACGATGGAAAGGAATTAGAGTTTCAACGTGAAATTGATTCATGTATTGAAACCAGGACGAACTTATTGTCGTGATCTGCGGAAAAGATATTGTTTTTTTCTCATATACTTCATTACGATGAAGAAAACTCACTTCGAACTCTTCTTCTTTTATCTTTGAATCCCATCTGACCATATTGAGATATTCACGAATCTGCATAATGGGTAACTCCGATAGAAATTTATTCATCCATTAATGTCTTAATACTCTAATTAATTCATTAGTAGAGGAATTACATTTGGGTCAAAGAATAGTCTTAGGAGCCACGACAATCGGAATAGTCTGTAAAGACGGAGTCATTCTCTCCTCTGAAAAACAAGTGTCTTATGGTTACTTTGTAATGAGTAAATCTGGAAAAAAAGTCTTCACGATAACAAACACCATTGGCGCCGCTTGTGCAGGACTTGTCGCGGATATGCAAATGCTAATTCGCCAAGTCGGAGCCTATGCTAAACTTTTTGAGTTAGATCATGGTGTCACAATACCAGTGAAATCCGCGGCAAAAACGTTCTCTAACCTTTTGTTTCAACGTCGCCTGTACCCATATATTACACAAACGATTGTGGGTGGAGTAGACTCCGATGGACCTACCATCTTCATCCTTGATCCTCTCGGCTCACTCATTCCAGACAACTATGCAACAGTTGGAAGTGGAGCCGAGATCGCAATAGGCGTTCTCGAAGCAGGCTATAAAGACGGTATGTCTTTAGCAGAAGGGCGCGATCTAGCTATTCAAGCAATGAAGTCCGCGGGGGCTCGAGATATCGCTAGTGGAAATGGCATCGATCTATTAATTATATCAAAAGATGGGGTTAAAGAGGAGACTTTAGAGTTCTAACGAATACTTAACTTGAGCTATATGCTTCCTCTACCAAATCTTTTCAGAGTGTTCAACCTGAGGTATGCACCGTTTCCGTGATGACATCACTTCTCCCACAAGAACTTCAGCAGAAATATCGTAGAGAGAAATATCAGTTACTCGGAAAATACTCAGCAGTTAAAAAATGTCGATGGCTTCATAAGAGTTTATTAAATCAAGGTAACTGTTACAAACAAAAATTCTATGGCATCAAAAGCTTGCGTTGTCTTCAGCTCGCGCCATCATTAGCTCATTGCACAATGCGTTGTCTTTTTTGTTGGCGTCTCCAACCTAGTGATCTTGATATTATGATTAATGAAATTCAGATGGAAGACTGGGATGAACCACGTCTCTTAGTTAACGAGGCAGTTTCAGCTCAAAAACGTATTCTCAGTGGCTATAAGAAGCATCCCTTAGTCAATTCTAAACGTTATCTGGAGGCGCTTCACCCTCGACATGCTGCTATTAGCTTAGCAGGAGAACCAACACTCTATCCTGAGCTAAGTGAACTCATTCGAGAGTTTCATCGACAGCGTTTTACGACTTTCTTAGTTTCAAATGGGACGGTGCCCAGCGCTTTAAAAAATCTTGATGAAGAGCCAACACAACTCTATTTATCAATCTGTGCTCCAGACAAGAACCGTTTTCATCGCGTGTGTCGACCTCAGATCAATAACGCATGGGATAAACTGCATGAATCCTTGGAGTTATTATCCACCTTCTCTTGTCCAACGGTAATCCGCCTGACACTTGTACGGCATATAAATTTAGTCGATGCTGAACAATATGTCAAGTTAATTCAAAAAGCTGAACCTACATATATTGAGCCAAAAGGATTTATTTATGTGGGGGCATCTCGACAGAGATTGACGTTCGATAACATGCCCACTCATGAAGAAATTCGGCATTTTGGGCATCAAATTAGTGCGCGTATCGGTTACAAAATAATTAACGAATCGATACCCAGTCGAGTACTCTTATTGAGTAAATTAGAGAAAGCGCGTAGGATACATACTTCATGATAGATCATACATCGTGAATAGTTCCTATCCTTGAATAACTAGCGCGTGTGAGGGAGCCAATATCTTTTTGTCCTGCTTTAATCATCCTTTAGGCGTGTAATAATGATGATGTCTTTACATGATATATTCAATTCTTTTCAAGATGAATTGAAACTGAAAGTACAACAACAGGAGGCCATCAGAAAGATAGCTAGGAAAGTAATCTTTTATTCAAAGCACAGCATAATGGCAATTCATCGAGACTCCTTAGCTGAAGCTAAAATAAAAGTTAAACTCATGGAGGAGCAACGGCAACAGTTAGATCACTTATTAAAACTTAATCCCGCCCTTACATCCAATCTTATCCAAGTAGCTTATCAAGAATATGTTGAAGCGCACGTCATCTTATCTTTAGTTGAACACGGACATTATCCCCAACCTCAAACTTTACAAATTAATGGGGTAGCCTATATCCTTGGACTTGCTGATGCCGTTGGAGAGTTACGGCGACGAACATTAAATGGTCTCCTTGCTGGTAAACTCTCCGAAGCAGAACAATGGTTACGTTTAATGGAAGAGATGTATGACGAATTAATTGCACTAGAGGATGCTTATGTTTTAGCTCCAGAACTTCGCAGAAAATGCGATATCGCCCGACGAATAATTGAGTCTACCTTGGGAGATGTCTTATTAGAATCGCGACGACAAAATCTTCAATCTGCTCTCGAACGCTTGGAAAAAAGACTAAACTAACGCGCGCGCGTGTGAGATAATTCGCTTGTTTGAGAGAAAAATGTTTTAAAAATCACTGTTTTGACTTTCTTCGTTCAAGATTCTCCTTTTTATTTTTGATGTACTATCCAAATCTTCTCGACCAAATTTCCCTATTCGTACCACGTGGATGTTTAGACTATGTTTTGTGATGAAGGTTCGTATTTGTTTTTCAAGTGCTTGTTGATCATGTCCCATTGCGATAATGTCAGGGTTAACTTTTAGAATTGTGTCCTCGAAACTCAAGTCCTCGTATCCTAATATTGCTTCATCTACAGGTTTTAATGATTCTATGACTGCTCGACGTTGATCTTCAGAGATGATGGGTTTACGTCCTTTTAATCTATGTACGGTTTTATCTCGGGCTACAATAATTATAAGTCGGGATTTATTGCCCCCAATTTTTTTGGCTTCTTCAATAAATCGTACATGACCATAATGAACTAAGTCAAAAACGCCCGAAGCAAGCACTGTTACAGTTTTAGTCATGCGATCACATGTATTAAGCCCTTACTGCCGTATCTTCAACATTTTCGAGACGCTAATATTTACATTGTGGTCACTAGCGAGTCTAGTATGCTAATTGGACACAATCTTGGGCTTTCTTAAGGTAACAATAAATAATTGCTAACTGGTAGTCGTTTTAAGTGAGTTCCTCATGATTCAACGGATTTTAGTGGCCATTGACGGATCAGAGCATGCACAACATGCATTAAACTATGCCCTCAAAATCGCAGAGAAATTTGATGCCCCTGTTCACTTGTTAAGTGTATTCCATCCACTCACGTTTCCTTATAGTCCCTATCCACCAACTGGCGCTACTGCTCAATTAATGCAGCAAGCGTTAAACGCCCAACGTCAGCATCAAAATAAAATCTTATCCCAAGCCTTTGCAGACGCACACCGACTGCATTCTCAAATTAAGCTATCAAAATCGTTAAAAGAAGGGAGACCCGCGGACATCATTGTTCAGACAGCGGTCGACGACCAAGTAGACCTTATTGTAATGGGAAGTCGGGGTTTAGGGGGTGTTAAACAATTATTTCTTGGTAGCGTCAGCGACCGTGTTGCTGATGAAGCTTCCTGCCCAGTCCTTATTGTGAAATAGTCAGCTATCACTATGATGAAGACAGAGTATGCGGGAGTACCAAACGCGCGCACGTTAACCTGACGTTAGCAATACTATCATTCAGTTAGCTAACATGTAGATAAAAAGCGCCGGGAGAGGGATTTGAACCCTCGCGACCTCAAGAGATCACAGGCTTTCTCTTTGATGATGCTCCAGGCCTGCGCCCTTCCAGATTGCCCTTCATAAGTATGAATCTAGGCTACCCCGGCAATCAATCATAGAATGTTGCTTTCTTTCTTAAGTTTGTTCCTCTTGTTTTTTCCATAATCTCGGATAGGTTGTGAGAGGCATAAGAACTCGAGTGGTTATTGCTGCTATTCCCTTTTGGTTAGTCCTTATCTCTTCAGCAGACATAGTTGCGTGAGCTAGGGCAACAAGTTCGCCTTTCTGAGTGACTAAAGCAATCAGTTCGCCTTGTCGAATTCGTGATTCGAGCTTCGCTATTCCCGGGATAGCAAGACGAGCGCCGTGGCAGATGGATGCGACCGCTGAATCGCGAATATAAATTTTCGCAATGTGCTGTAATGCCGTTTCCATAGGTTGAATGTACGCGCGCAACAGCTCTTCAGAACCGGTAGTTGTCCAGGTATGATACGCATTATAAAGATCGTATAAGGTTACGAGGTTGTGATCTTCGGTTAAGGACCCGGTTTTCGTTCGACGAAGTTCTTCCATATGAGCGCCCACTCCTAGTGCTTCACCAATATCAAAACACAGTTTTCTAATATAGGTGCCCGCTTGGCACCCTACCCGAAAGAGCACCCTGTTCTCCCCAAATTCAATATCTTTGATATAATAAATGGTGCGTGTCCTTAAACGGCGACTTACTGAGGATCGCAAGGGCGGACGCTGATAGATGCGTCCTGTGAACTCGCGGAACATTTTGTTCACGCGGTCTTCTGGGACAAGGCCATGAAGCCGCATGACACAAACGTATTCTTTCCTTGAGTAGAGAAATACCTGAGAAATCTTTGTCGCTTCATTTAATGTCACTGGTAAAACACCCGTAACTTTTGGATCCAACGTGCCTCCATGACCTGCCCGATTAATCTTGAGGATCCGTTTCAACCAGGCAACAACTTCGTGACTGGTAGGTCCACTGGGTTTATCTAAATTGATGATGCCGTACTTCATGTACTCATTAATCTCTCGTAATTTTGGAATTGAACCAAAAGTGTAGTCGGTTTCTTCATCATTTTTTTGAATTATTTCTCGTTTTCTTAACTGAGAACTGGGTTTCAAAATATATCAACCCTAATAGCTAACTGGCTTATTGAAATTGTTAGCGGATCACGAAATATAGGTTTTATAACGCGCGTGCTAGCTAATCTGTTTGTCTACGTGTGCGTGGTTTAAATAATGATGCTGCTAGTTTTCATCTAACTCGGGCATTTCTACCGGTATTATTGAAAGATTTTGAGTCCCTACTTCGAGTGGAAATGGTCCTTGTTGACATATCCCGGGATACTTATTCAATTTAATGAAATGTGAATTACCAGACGTTTTTTGAATGGACATTATGATTTCAAAATGAGCTTTGAATTTTTCTTCGATTGTACTACTATGTATTCCCGAATGGATCATCGTAACTCCAATTGCCTGATTCACAGAAATAAGTCTTTTTATATTGTCAATCATCTGAAATGCTCCATTCGTTTTGGTTAATAGTAAGGGTGACAATGAATCTATAATACATAACCCTTTCAATTTATTATGTGAAAGAAATGCTTCAATTGGTTTACTTATTGAATTGACGTCAAACATTGAAGTATGATACTTATCGAACATCTCCTCATCAATTCTATTACTCTTTTTGAGAGTAAGAAGCTTATTAACAGAAGCTGAGAAAACATCAAGAATTGTTAACTGTTGGTTACTTATGAATTGTTTGACTTTGAGATCGTGGTCAGTAAAATTATCCGTCAATTCGTCAATAGAGTGATTAAGACAAATATACAAGACATTAAATTTTTTCATCAAAAATTGCCACGTCAACCACATTAAGACTTTTCGTCCAATATTATAGTGACAAATTAATCCTATGCATTTTGATAAGGGGATGCCTCCGTTTGTAATCTGATCAAAACCATTGATTTCTGTTTTGATTTTGCGCATTTTACCGATCACAGAACTTGATTAACAGTATAACAGTTAAATCCATATAATGTTTATGAATCAATGTTCCATTTATTCTCTACATCCGCTTTTTTGTAGGCATGTATCCGATTACATAAACCAGTATTTTGGTATCTTCCAGCAGTAGCACAATAGGATCGATAAAGTAAAATTACTTAACAAGCAAAAAGAACTAATTATGACTGTTGATTGAAAATCTGATTGAAAACCCATGCCACATAGGATTGTCACAAAATATGTAATTATGCCAAGACACTCAATAAGGCAAATTATTATGCTATGTTTGTTTCTGCTACAATTCTCTTTAACCATGTTTGTGATGTGTGCTTAAAAAAATATTTTCTTTATGAATCTTCAATACATATTGGAAACTATGCATGGTTATAGACTATAGAAAAACTTTCTAGAAAAATTTTATAAATTTTACAGAAAAATTTTAAATAAGGCTTCATGCTACATTGTTAAATATGGGAACATAGCTAGCTGGCTTGTTACTGTTAGAACATAATCGGTAAGCAGTTTGACAAAATTATTTGCACTCCTCAAACTATGCAGGGTTTCCTTCCTTCCTTTTCCACTCTTGGCAATATCAGCCGCTTTTCTACTGGCTGGTAATCACAGTCTTACAAGTTTACTCTACACATCATTATCCTTCACTTTCTTACATATCTTTATGTGTAGCATGAATCACACCCATGATGTAAAGTATGATGCTGTTAGTGTTATGATGAAACAGTTAAATCCAATAGTAACAAAAGAATTAACCTTAGCGGAAGCCAACATCATTAACATCTTTTCGGCGATATTAGCCATTCTCACCAGCGTGTACGTTGGTCCATATTGGCTTTATTTAATTATCATTGGTTTATTGTTAGTCATAGCATACGATCTTGAGCCATTTAGATTAAAAGACAGACTTTTAGGGCTCTTTATACCCCCCTTTGCTAGCTCTCTTCCATTTTTATTTGGCTATCTAACTGCGACCCAGAATACAATAGTTCCTTTAGAAAGCATAGTTGTCTTTATTTTCTTTTATTTATTGGGTGTGACTTCTATTAGGCATATTCCGGATTATGAAATGGATCGCCAGATGAATGTTCATAATTTTACAAGTACTTATGGCATCACAGCAACAAAATATTTAGAGATGCTCGTAGGAATCTTATCACTTTGTATTTTTATGTTTGGAATATATTTGGATATCTTGTCCATTATTGGACTACCTATTTTGCTACTAACAACTATTTTCAAAGTGAATCTATTATTACGATCGCAAATTGGTGTTTTGCAGCTCCCCAAAACTTGGATGAGATTTGCACAAATTTTGGTTATTAATAGTATTGCCTTGTTGCTAAGTGTTGTTCCAATAAATATTGCTCTGTTTTAGTTGTAGTGATTGTTAAGTATTTAACTAGCTAAATCGGGTATTTGAATTGGAATTACATTGATGCCAGAAGAATTAAACTCAATGGGAAAAGGCCCTTCTTGGTACTCGCCTGGATACTTGGCAATGGATACGTATCTAGTATTTCCCCTACGAGATTTCTTAATTTCTACTATGGCATCTGCTAAAGATTTGAAAGTTTCTTCATTATTGATGTTATGTATTCCTGAGTGCATGATTCCTATTCCTATTGCTTTTGTTAGTCTTGTCGCGAATTTCAATGTGTGCATCATCTGAAACACATCTTTATTATTTGTTTCTATGAGTGGCGAAATAGAGTCAAAAACGCATATTTTATTTTTTGATGCCTTTGATAAAATTGGAAAAAATTTAATCCCCTCTTCATAGATGATTTTAAGATCATAAACAGATTTGTGAAACGATATTTTTGAAATATTTCCTTCTGGATCAAAATTTGCAGGGTCGTTTAACTCTGGCGTTATTTTGCTGGCAGCTTTAGAAAAAACATCAACAATGCGTATTCTATTTTTCCTTTCATAATGCAACAAATCCCATCCGAAGAGATTCATTTCATATAATAATTCTTCTCTTGATTGAGATACAGAATAATATAAGATCTGTGCATCATTCTCTAATAAATTCCAAACCATGTTTCTAATAAGCAGCTCTTTTCTACTGTCTATACTTCCTACAAGTGCAATTGCAGAAGATTTTGGTAACCCTCCTCCTGATACCTCGTCAAAGCCTTCGATTTTTGTTTCAATTTTTTTAGCTGCCCTGTTAAACATTTTAAACAGTTATACAATTAAACATATTTGGATAAATGTATTATGAATTGATAACCTGTATATTCAAATCATCATTAACACCAATATGCAGTGCACTAGTTTGTTTGCTGCATAATATATAAACACAAAAATTTCAGATTAATTAAA
>JAOZHK010000249.1 GCA_026014905.1 Candidatus Bathyarchaeota archaeon | reverse complement strand
CAACTCTTGAAATTGCTCTTAGTCTCCAGCTACGGCGTCACTATTCGTATTCACGGTCTCAGTCGCCCCTCACTCGCTGAAGCTATCACAGCATATGGCCGCTTCAGCCTCCAGACCACATGGGATCTCGCAACAGATCAAGGGCTACGACCGCTCTACGGAGATACGGATTCCCTCTTTCTCGATAATCCGAGTAAGAGCCAAGTGAAGAAGCTCATCACCTCAGTAAAGCATCAGCTTCATCTTGATCTTGCGATGGAAGCACAATACTCAATCTGTATCTTACCCCAGGCTATGAAAGCCTACATCGGTATCCGACGTGATGGTTCCGTGGATATCAAAGGCGTCACAGCGATTAAATCCAACGCGCCGCTCTTTATCCAGCAAGTCTTCAAAGCATGTATTAACGCCTTAACCAATGTACACACCCGCAAAGACTTAGATCAGTCTAAACAACACCTCAAAAAGATCGTGCATGATGCAATCCAGAAGCTGAAAGCGGGCCAGGTCCCTTTGACTGATCTAGAGTATCGCATCACTCTCCACGAAGACCCATTAGACAAGCTCGAAGACCCTGTGCTCCATCAACCCTACCAATGTGCGATCCAACTTATTGATGCCGGTCACCCCGTCCAGAAACGGGAAACCGTTGCTTTTATGAAAGTACCTCCCTTCCCCTATCGAAACCGAACTTTCACCGTGAAACCCACACATCAAGTGGATAATATCACAGAAGTGAACCTTGAAGACTACATTCGCAATTTACAGACCGCATTAAATCAAATATTCAAGCCAATGAAACTCCAGTTTACCCACACCAAGCCCCCCGTCGTCTCATTATCCGACTTTATGTAAGTTACTATCCACTCTCATAAGATACGAGCACTCAAGAGGCAGGTACACCTAGTAAGTTATTCTGATTTCCTCTCGTGATTGCGCATTCATAAAACTAAAAGGGATTTAACCGCACATAAAGGAATACACGAAAACCACAGATACAGATCTGGAGCGATAAAGGAATGACAGTAGCCACGGTTCTTACTGAAGACGTAGGATTGGAATGCATAGGTGAACGAAAGCTAATTGTGCATCAAGTTGAATATGATCCCGATACTGCGTGGAACCTCGTAGAAACCGAGAAACCGAAATGGTTCGCGAAATTGGGTTTTCTGAAACCCGCCCCTGATGAGATCATCTGTGAATCCCTTCATCTCGTTTATGAACCGTTCATTATTATGAAAGCACACTACTTTCTTGACTATTATAAACCAACTCTTTACACCATTAAAATTGGTGACGAAGTCGGCGAGGTTGTCATTTTTGGACATACTTTGCAGCCAGAGATGATCAGCACACGTCGATTTCTAGGACGGCCGCACAAAGCCATCGCGTTTGATGCGTATGAACGCGTGGGTCATACTGTATCCAGTAGCCTCGCACTTACTCGCATGGGACAGCAAATCGATCCGCAGCAATTACCTGTTGGTATACCTGAAGTGGAACCCGAGAAAAGATTAAAACAACACCGAGATCACGTGCACACCCTCAAAATATCCCACGAAGAGATCATGGAACGCATCTATCAGCAGACAGCTATTCGACCTCTCGATGTCGGAGAGATTATTAACGAAGTCTATGAAGTCACTGAATACACCATCATATGCACCCCAATCTATGAAGCCAGGTGTCGCCAAGTCAAAACGGGTGATATAAAGATTATTCCATTAAGCAGCGTCACCGGTACTCGGCTATCAATCTAATATGACATGTACATCCCACGATTATTTGTGCCATAGCTCATTTTTTGGATCGAAATATGTTACCCGTAGTCTCTCAGGGATTAAATAGAACCGCACGCGCAAGCTAGTTCGATGAAACTCCTAATTGTCGAAGCATCTGCCTACCTTTTGTTGTTGGGAGCTCACACTGAAAATTGCGGCACACATACGCAGTAGCGTGGATACGAGCACTCGGATCTATCTGAGGGGTGAAGCCTAGGTATTGATCAATTACATGCTCCGTCTCAGTCGCTGGTCGCAAGTGAACCACCTTATTGGGGACAAATTGTTGACGTAAAAGAGTCAATAAATGGTTTGTATCAGGCATAACGGGATCCCCAACGATAATAACCTCATAGGATGGACCAAGAGCAAAATCAAGGGCCATCATCATATGTGCATGGGCAGCGGGTGCACGTGTAATTGCTTGACGAAAAGCATTGGGAATCCGGGTCGCATGGGCATCATATATCATATTTCCTGTTAACCGGGCAAGATGGAGTAGAGCTAACATCGCGACTGAATTCCCGGATGGATAGGCCCCATCATATCCTTCTTTATTTCTAATCAGAACAGGATCGTGATTCACGTTGGTAAAGAAAAACCCGCCTTCTTTGGGGTCCCAAAATTCCTGGAGAAGAGTTTCCATTAAAGTGCAAGCATATTTGAGATAGCGATGGTGAAAAGTTGTTTCATAGAGTTCAAGGAGCCCCCAGATCAAGAACGCATAATCATCGACAAACCCAGGAATCGCAGCGTCACCATCCCGGTAACGGTGGAATAGCGTCCTAGTAGAAGTCTGCATCGTTGTCTTGATGAACGTGACCGCGTTCTCTGCAGCTTTGAGATAGCGAGGTTCATTGAAGACCCGGGCAGCACGAGCCAATGCAGCGATCATTAGTCCATTCCAATCGGTTAAAATTTTATCATCTTTACTGGGATGCATCCGGGCGTCTCGTTCAGCATAAAGCGTTTCACGAGTGTGCATCCAACGCACCTGCAACTCATCGAGAGAAGGAGAGAGGGCTTGATGGTCACGAAAAGACTTGGTCATATAGAAGATATTTGCATCATGGTTACTCGCTATGTCCATTGTGAAATTGCCCTGTTTTTTAATATTGAAGACCTGTTCAATGAATGTGTATTCTTTTGGAGAGAGAAGGGTTTGTAGCTGCTGGGCAGTCCAGAAATAAAATTTGCCTTCTTCTCCGTCAACATCAGCGTCTTCAGCAGAATAGAATCCACCTTGAGGCGCTGTCATATCGCGGAGTACATAGGTTAGGATCTCACGTGCAGTGCTTTGATAATCTTCCTTTCTAGTGACTTGATAGGCTTCAATATAAAGGAG
>JAOZHK010000237.1 GCA_026014905.1 Candidatus Bathyarchaeota archaeon | reverse complement strand
TCGGGATGAAGTGGGTGAGTTTGTGGGGGAACGTAGTTCAATAGCAGACGTGTGGCGAAACCGACGCCTCCAATGTATTGTTTGCAAAGGGTCTGTGGGAGAGCTTGTACAGAGGTTGTCTGTTTGGATAGGTTAATGTGTAATATTCGACCCATGTATCCTTTCGTTTCAGCCACCTCCATCGATAGGAAATAGAAGAACATGGTCTGCTTCGTGGAGTCTGTGGTTAAGATCTTGAGTCATATGTGTGCCATTAATATTGAATTTGAAGGTTTTTTCGGTTCTGTAGGTTTGATGAGCTATGACGTGTCCGAGAAGTTGGGGATATTTCTTCACAAGAATGGTCGCTAGGTCGTAGAGTCGCGCATCATCTTGTAGGAACAGCTTGATCTCCTTGGTTTGAGTTAAATAGCGTGCAATGCCATACAGTTCGACTGTTATTTTCACGTTTCGTGCTCCTCCTAGACTTTGTCCTTCTTTTTAGCAGCAACAGATGCATGGGTAAATCTAGTGAGGGCATTTGCATGGGGTAGCGACGCCTTTTTACACTCTGTTAAAAAAACGTCACTCGCAATGAGATCCTTAATCACTCTCAATCCGATACGATGAGGGGGCTCAATAACCATTTCATCGCTTGCTCGGGTGCAACAGGATTGTACTGCGCGTCCATTTACAAAGATATGGCAGCCCCCACATCTCCCAATGCGGCACGAGTAGTAATGCGAGAGGGTTGGATCGATATTTTCATAGATATGTTGGATGACGTTCATCACGCTCAACCCCTCTTTATATGGGATTTCATATTTTTCAAAACGTGCACTTTGATCCCTGTTGGGATTGAAGCGATAGACTTTTGCTGTAATTACACGTGGCATGGCAGTCATTAATCAACAACTCCATAATCCACAATTTTATCTGGGGGAGGCAGGGTCGTAATTTCTACGAATTCGACTTGAAACGTCATCTTTCCCGCTATATTTTTAACAATGATGTTCTTCGTCCAATGTTTGTAATCCGTTTTGGGATAATCCTCGCGGAAATGTGCGGCGCGACTTTCCGTGCGGAGGAGGGCTGCACGGGCTGTAGCTGCGAGGCAGAGTAGCATATTCTCGATCTGCAGAGCTTCCATCCATTCTCGATTGTAGATTCTATCCTTAGATGTGCAACTGAGGGTCATGGCAGTGCGTCTCAGCTGGGTTATCTCCATGATTGCCTTTTTGAGTGTCTCTTCGGTGCGGATGATTCCCACTCCTTCCCATGCAATTCTTTGAATCCGTTTGCGAAGCTCGATCACGCTTTCGCCTTTAGAGCGTTTGAGGGGTTGAAAAATCTTCTTGCGTAGCCGATCGAGTGTTGTTTCATCGATTTCAGGGGTCGGTGTGTTTTTCAGCGCGGCGGAAGCGAATCGTCCTGCACGAAATCCCCATGTTACCATTTCGGTGAATGCATTGCCTGAGAGACGGTTGCCTCCATGAACGCCGGCCGTGGTTTCCCCACAGGCGAATAATCCCGGTACGGTGGTTTCACAGCGCTCATTAATCCGTATTCCGCCATTGAAGAAGTGGCGTCCAGGGATTGCTTCCATCGCTTTGGTTTTCAGTTCTTCGCTGGGGAACCATTCTTCCATATCAAATCCTCCGTATTTGGATTCGATTAATGCGTGTTTATGTATCTGATCGACTAGGTTATCGGGTAGATGTTTCAGGGACACGTAGATGCCCCCTGTTGGGCTACCTCGACCTTCGAGCACTTCCTTGTACATGGCAACAGAGCAAATGTCACGGGTGGAGTGTTCAAGTGTATCAGGAGCCCATCGAGCCATAAATCGTTCCCCAACGTTATTCAGCATCCAGGCAAAAACCATCCCCGCTGTGGAGTAGAGGAAGGGTACGTCAACACCTAATAATGCCGGGGGAGTAGTAAAAGTCCCTGGAAGAAACATGGGGAACTCCATATCGGCCAGTTCTGCGCCTGCCCGATAGGCCATAGCCATTCCATCACCAGTCAATTCTTCAGGCGCAGTGATGATGGGGTAGATTCGCATTTCTCCTCCTGTGGCGAGAACGACAATTTTTGCTCGAAAAACCAGGATTTTGCCAGATCGCATATTTAGGCCGATAGCGCCAACTACTCGTGCATGGTTTTTGAGAAGATCTGTGATCATGGTATCTTCGATAACAGGGATACCTCTTTTCTCAACTTGCTTTCGAAAAAGAGGCGTGTACTTGGTCCCACAGCTGGTTATGCCTCGTGGATATGAGTGGCCGGAGGTCTTGATGACACTAGGTCCATACGTTAAGCCCCATTCATACAGTTTCATAAGGGCGTTGGGGGCATCTTCAACATGAGCTTCCACCAATTTTTGGTTGTTAAGGTATTTTCCTCCTTTTACCATATCTTCGAAGAATTGTTCTTTACTGTCGTTAGGATCCGTGCCCTTTAACCAGGGAAATGTTTGATGGAGGCTACGGCTATCCACATCGTGATCCGAGTCGCCTGTCACTGTCGCTCCACTGCGACCTATCCGACCCTTGGTCACAATCGTGACAGAGGCACCGTGATCATAGGCTTCGATGGCACACGTTGATCCTGCGCCCTCACTTCCTATGACTAAGATCTCAGTGTCAATATATTGATCCGCAAATTGTTTGATTTTGTTTTGCATATGTCTTCCCATTTTTCATGCTCTAGCTTGCTAACTAGGGCTTTTTAGTATTCTTTTCCACAGTGTCGATAACTTTCTCAATGATCTGGAGACCACTATCGGCTTGTTCGTGAGTCAAGATTAGAGGCGGGGCAAGACGGAGGCTTGACTGACCCGCAGCAAGGAGTAAAAGGCCATGTTTAAACGCGTATAGGATAATTTGATCTCGTGCTTGAGTAGCGGGCGTCTTGGTTTTCCTTTCCTTAACAAGTTCCATACCGATCATAAGGCCTTTTCCACGGAGGTCACCAATAATTTCATGAGTCTCGGCAATTTCATGCAACCTCTTCAAGATGTAGTCCCCTAGCTTAGCTGCATTTTCAACTAACCGCTCTTGTTGAATAACTTTTAGCACGGCTAGTGCTGCGGCTACAATAATTGGGTTTCCGCCCAAAGTATTCTCGTGCGCGCCTTCACTCCAATTCATGACCTTGGCTTTCGCGACACAAGCGCCAATAGGGAGTCCTCCAGCCATCGCTTTGGAAACACACATAACATCAGGCTCGATTCCCCAGTGTTCACACGCCCACATTTTACCCGTCCGTGCAAAGCCTGTTTGAACTTCATCATTTATTAGGAGAATGTCATGTTCTTTACAGAGCTTTTGTAGGCGAGGCCAGTAGTCGTCAGGTGGAATAACATATCCTCCCGCACCGAGTATTGGCTCAAAGAGTATTCCTGCAACCTCATCAGGACACACGAGTCTGGTAAAAACGGTCTCTTCAATGTATTCTAGGCAGTAGAGACGACATTCAGGATACGTCTGTTTGAAGAGGCAGCGATAACAGTATGGATATGGAACATGAGTGACACCGGGCATCATTGGCGCATAAAATCGTCGGGCAATGGCTGATGTTGAAGTAAATTGCAAAGCCCCCATAGTTCTTCCATGGAAACTCTGGATATAACCGAGGAAGTGATGGCGTTTACTATGCCATCGAGCAACTTTGATGGCACACTCTACGGCTTCAGTTCCACTATTAGTGAAAAACACTCGCTTCTGGAATTCTCCTGGAATGGTTTCAAGAAGTTGTTGAGCTAAATGGATCTGGGGAAGTGTGTAATAATCACAACTGTTTACGTGATCACAGAGTTGCGCTTGGCGTATTATTGCTTGGACTACTTCAGGATGGCGGTGACCGACGTTGGTAACTGCAATACCTGAGCCAAAGTCTAGAAAGATGTTGTCGTCGATGTCTTTTACCCATACGCCCTGTGTCTCTACTCCAACTAATGGAGCTGAGCGTGAAAGAGACGGAGAGAGAAGTACATTATCTTTTTGAATGACATCTAACGCCTTCGGTCCTGGAGGCGGGGTAATGATCTTAGGTTTATTGCTCGTATGCATATCTGCCTCAACCAATAACTAGCTGCAAATCTGAATGTAGATTATCACTCTGCGAATAGGACATAATACTGTTATGGTCTAATGCGAGGGTTTTTTCCTACTCACCGGTGGAAGAACGTGCATGTCCGCATGCACTCCACTACCACTTGTCTTCTACTGAATCGGCTTGGTTTTTACGCACGCGCTTAGGCTACTCTTGATAGGTATAATAGCTTTCTCCTGCTTCTTGGACGTATGTTTCTAAGAGTAAGCCCTGTGGCGGCAACTCTTCCAAGAACATAGTACTCTGCTCTCGCGTCAAGTTCCAAGCTTGAAGGATCAGTGGTTTCTTTTGGATCAGTCTTTTGAGGAGTGGCATCCACTCGGTGAGGGTGGGTCCATAGGGGGGTGGCTCTAAATTATATTGGAGTGCACCTAATTCTTTGATATCGGTCACGGCGTCTCCATGGATGTGATGCGCTGCGTGGAAATGAATTGCAGTATAATCAAATGCTTGACAGATTTTGGTGTCATAGGGC
>JAOZHK010000133.1 GCA_026014905.1 Candidatus Bathyarchaeota archaeon | reverse complement strand
TAATTTGCGGAATAAGGGAGAAGTGGAAAAAGAGACGATTGCGGTCAAGTGCGCGAAGAGGGGTAATGATGTCTATTGGTGGCGGATAAAAAAACGCCTTAAATCTCTTCATAAGTTAGAGAATCATACATTTTTTGATATTCGTGGTAGTGATAAGTGTTCAAATGTCTTGTTTGCCACACTCACATATGACATAAGACGGTCGACGGTACAAGAGGCATGGAAAAAAGTAGGCAAAGAATTCAACAAGTGGATAAGAAATCTACGTAAAAAGTTTGGACGCATCTCATATCTTCGCTGTTGGAAAGCCTCACGTAAAGGCTATCCCCACATACACGTGTTGTTGGTCTTTCATGATCATCCGTTTCGGATTGTTTTTTCTCAGTTAAAGAAGGGTAGACGAGTGCATCGTATTGCTGAAAAGGAAGCTTTCGAGAAGTCGTATCACAGCTTTGTGGATGTCCAAGCGGTCAGAAAACTCCGTGAAGGAATCAAGTATGTATTGAAATACTTGTAGAAAAACGAATACATGGGTAAATCACAGACGCTAACTCTTGCGTTGTGTTGGCTTTTTAAAAAGCGATCCTTTGCTGTAAGTGGTGATTTCCACGAAGCCGTATATACAGTATTAAAAATTCGTTATTGGTTTGTTCAAACTGACCTTTTTGGAAATAAGATTATTTCTAAGGTTGAATGGGTTTTGATTGGGATTTATTCGGCTGAGCTGTTAGATATTAACACTTCTGTGTGGTCTCATCACATAGATTTAGATAATTTTGATGTGTATTGGAATGAGGATAAGAGGTTTGCTGAGTTAATTAGAAAAAAAGATAAGATTGTTGACAAAAAGCTGATTTGAACCTTTTCGACTTCTAACCAAGCTAGCTATAACTTATATTATTGAGGATTAAATTAATCCCCAAACCCAAACGTGTACGCACGTTTGTATTATCCGACGTCAGTATCCATCATTCTGATTCATAGATGAAAACATCCTCTATACTGGTGTCGAAGTATCTGGCTAACTTGAAAGCGAGTTCGAGAGAAGGGTTATACTTTCCTTTCTCTATTGCGATCACCGTTTGCCTAGTCACACCGATCTCATTGGCAAGGGCTTCTTGGGTTAGATCCCTCATAGCCCTGAAGACTTTGAGCTTTGTCTTCATCACGTTCACTCGCCGTATACTCGTTTGTAGTGTTCGAGGTATCCTTGGTGTATCAACGCACCGACGTTTGCTAGTATCAGCAGAGTGAACCCAGCTTGCTCGTAGGGGACGTATCCAATATAGTTCAGGAAGATCAGGACAGATCCTAGGAACGCACTTCCCCCTAGGACTAATCGGAGTGCGGCTGTTGAGGACTTTGCGTCTATCAGTAGGTCTCTCTCATCGTGAATGGGTTTCTCTATCGCACTTGTGCGCCTATATAGTATCAGTGCGCCCAATCCTCCTATGGAGAACAATACAGCTAGGGTTAGGTACCCAGTTATCATGCCTATGGCTACGGATGCGCCCATCGTTATTACCACGATCACTGAGAAGATTCTGTTTTTTCTTAGTGTCATCACATCACCTCATGTATAGTATACCATACATATTGTAATATAAACTTTACTATATGTAAATAACAGCATACATGTGCGCGTGCGTTAATCATTTCATTATACACAAGCGCGGACATAACCATAGATCATCTAGTTACTTCTAAATGACGCCGTTCGACTTGATACGTTATATGCATAATTAAGACTAAATTTTAATCCCAAACCCAAACCCCGCAATACATCTCCTGTAAGCTAATTAACTATTCAACACAACAGCTCAGCTTGCTGATATCTTTATAGAAGGATTGAGCTACAAGTTTGATGGCTTCCGACATCGTAGGAAAGACATGAACAGTGTCGATAATATCATCAATAGTTAATCCCAATTTTACAGCTAGGGTCACTTCATGAATCATCTCGGCGGCATGCGGTGCAACAATATGTACACCCACAATCTTCTTATCTCGAGGATCGATTACCATCTTGATAATGCCACGCGTATCGCTGATAATTTGAGCTTTAGGAACCAGTGACATGTCGATCGTTTGACAGGCACATGCCTTCGTGAGTTCGGAATATTCTTCATCAGTATATCCTACGCGTGCGACTTGAGGATTGGTAAATACAACACTCGGGATTTCTTTTTGGTTGATCGTTAATTCAGTATTATCAAAAGCGTTGCGTACCGCGATGTTTCCCATTTTGGCAGCTAGTGTTTCAAGCATCATGGGTGTGACACAATCGCCTTCTGCGTAAATATTGGGATTGGATGTTTGAAAGTATTCGTTAACTTTCACATAACTCTTCTCTGTTTCCACTCCCGCTTTCTCAAGTCCGATATTATCTGTGTTGGGTGTTCTGCCTGTTGCTATAAGTAGTTGCTCTGCTTCAAAGACGCTGTTCTTGCCGTTCACGCGACATTTGACTACTTTGGTTCCCTTGTTCTCAGCAAGCTCTTGTATTTGCACTCCCGTATAGATCACGATGCCTTCATTCCGTAAACATTGTGTGAGTTCTTCAGAAACTTCTGGTTCATCGATAGGAAGTATTCTCTGACTACGCTGGAGAATTGTGATTTGTGTCCCAAAGTGTGCATACATTTGTGCGAATTCGAGTGCCTGTGCTCGACCTCCCAGAATAATCATTGAGGCTGGTACATTTTCCAAATTCATGGCTTCGACATTCGTGAGATACTGGATTTTGTCAATGCCTTTGAAGGGGATAATATTTGGCGATGCTCCTGTAGCTATGAGGAATTTGTCCGCACTCAGGATTTGGTTATTCACCTTGATCTCGTTTCTGGAGACGAAAGTTGCTGTTCCTTTAATGAAGATGACGTTGGGCAAATACTCAACTACATCACTATACTTTTCTTTCCTGAGAGACTTCACGAGTTCGTCTTTCTGTTTTATTACTTCAGAAAAATCGAATGACTCTTTTCTTGTCGTTATCCCTTGGAAACGATTGTCTTGGGAATGATAGTATGTGTCTCCCACCGTAAGAAGGTGTTTGGAGGGTACGCATCCCACGTTCACACAGGTTCCACCAATAACGTTATACTCGATCATAGCAACTTGTTTCTTAAGTTCTGACGCTTTAATCGCAGCAGCAAATGAAGCCGAACCACTTCCTAAAATAACCAGATCATAGGTGTCCATACGTCTATCTCCACATCAAAACTAGCGTGCGCTAATTAATTTACATTTCTTGGAGTCCATGTTTTTTGTTCATACCTAAGAAATTTCGCAAGCAACAAGGCTTCTTCATTGATCAGAGTCTCAATAGTCTGCTTTTTTCCCACTCGGATTCTAGGAACGTCAATAAAGGATTCAAAGAACTTGTTCAACTATTTCATCAAGTCTCTGGTTTATCAGCCATTAACTAGTTAGCTTCCATAATCCAGAAGAGTATTTTGGTTGTCATGAGTAATTTAAATTCTATCTTTGACATAATATCGATGTTGACTCTTTGCATAATCATATCACTAGTGAATGCTCTTAACTTGAAGAGAAACAGTTCGCTGAATTGGGGGTCATTCTCCATTCTGTTGAATTGTTCTTTGAGGATGTTATCTGCTTCCGTCGTCCTCAGAAGAGCGATGATTGGATGCTTGACAACTTCTCTTACTAGCTAGCTCACAGACATGAAAGAATATATTAACACAAAGACTTCCCTAAGGCTCTTTTATGAATAACGCCATAAGAATGGAATAAACACACTAGCTAGCTAGCTCATAACTTTTTCTTATAAATAGAACCGTTTTTCTCGAATTTTCTACGTATTACGTGTTTAGAATGTAGCTAACTCGGTTTATAGCGCGCGCTAACCGTCGCAATTAGAAATAATACTCCCACAATTATTGCGGTCTTTCTGTTTGAGCTAGTCAGCTGAAAAGGCTTGGACTAAACATTGTCAAGCCCTGTGCCTCAGTAATAGTCAAGGGTTTAAAGGGGCCACTCCAAGACAGTATGGACGGAAAGTTTAAACAAATTGGAGCTGAGCTGGCTAGTAGTTAGCATAAAAGACGACGTGCATATGTTCATTTTTAAGTTGTAGGACTAAAGTGCGCGCGCTAAGAAAATGAGGGATCAGTTTTAGATCCCTTACGCTTTCTCTTTTTTGAACGTCTTCATCATCTCC
>JAOZHK010000109.1 GCA_026014905.1 Candidatus Bathyarchaeota archaeon | reverse complement strand
TTTCATATAGTCAATATATTCTTCTCTAAAATGCTCGATGAGCATTCTTTCTTCAATGGGGATTATCCAGAAGGTTAAAAGAATAGGAAGAAACATCACTGCCAACCCGAGAATGCTATTAAAAGCAAGTTGACTTCCAATTCCTATCAATATACCTCCTGTATAGTAGGGATGCCGAATGTAGCTATAAATTCCATGAGTAATTAATCGTGGATTATCCACTATCGTTAGAATGTTTGAGAATTGATCTCCTAATGCGTATTTTGCCTTTAGATATAAGAGAACGCCAAGTATGAATATTAGGATACCAATTATACTTCCTATTTTTATCTTGTTTGGATGTTGAAGAAAAAGGAAATCACCTAACCCTATTAGGATAGCTATAAAAAAGAAACTATTAATCAATATCAGGATCCTACCTGAATCATGTTCCTTTATCTTCGCCAAAACGGTTCACGTGTACTCGATCTTCAATTTGTAAATAAGGATTACATTTTCTGCGGGGGATATTGACTTCTTAGTTCCCCACCTCGGAGCTGGGGTTCCACAAGCTAGCAGAACCTTGATCTTCATCTGATCCTTTGAGTCTATAACATTTTGGACTATCCAACCTATGAATCAATAACCTTATCCTCACCTAAATTGAAAATCTAGATTTTTATATTCACTTCAGTGAGAACATCGAGAAAAAATCTGAGCGAGATTAATGTATACTCTATGTGTGAGCTCTAAGGTCCTGAGACTCACCCTCTCGTTTGGACCATGCACCCCTCTAGCATTAAGAGGTGTATCAGGATCGTAGAGACCGAAACCATACGCCTCGACGCCCAGTCCACGTAGATATTTCAGGTCGGTCTTACCGGGCATCAGCTCTGGAACCAGCTTGGCTGATGGAATCTCCCTTTGCACCGCTTCCTGCATGAGCGAGACGAACGCAGACTCGACGGGGCTTACATTTGCGTCCCCCTTCTCGCCGTGGGTGAACACCACCTCTCCCGGACCTCGAAGCCAACCACCCGCCTCAGAGACGGCGTAGTCCGTCTCCATTACCTCAGGATGATGCTCGATCATCCATTGAGTACCGAAGACCCCTTCATCCTCCTCGTCAGAGACCACCAACAGCACAAGGTCCCCTCGTGGTCTGACCACAATCTTGTGAAAATCGATGAAAGCCTGAACATGAGCAGTGACCATGAAGAGCATGTCATGGGAGCCCCTGCCCCAGACGTATCCATCCCTCACAGCAGCACCAAAGGGATCCACGTCCCACGCCTCGACGTTTTCCACCGGTACGACGTCGACGTGGCCCGGCCCAAGCATCAAAGTAGGGCCGTTGCCTGAACCGGAGATCCTTGCGGTAAGATTGCCCCTTCCCGGCGCTGATTCGTATACCCTGCTCTTAATGCCTTGTTCACGCAGGTACAGTTCGATGGACCTGATGGATCTTATCTCGTTTCCGGGCGGATTGACGCATCTGTTACGGATGAGCTCAGAAAGTAGGGCAAGCATCTCCGTAAGAGAGTGATTATATTCTTTATAGATAGTTCTGCAACTGCCACAACTCATATTAGTAGAATCCATATTTTTCCTCCAATCTTCAAACCATATATTAGTTCGATAATTTTCGATGAAATATTTATTGTTTAGAAGATTTTCTTTTTGCACGTATTTTCATATCAAACCATATATTTATCGGGATATATCCCAGAAAAAATTATAAACTCAGCTCCTTTGTAAAAATTTTTGGGGGCGCGGATTTATCATTCGTCCTTCAGTTCCTCCTCTTTGCGCGCGTAGCACCCTGAACTCAAGACCTAATCTCCCCCATACTCTTTTCTTCACTTCGACATAATCCTTGACGGTGATTTGATGGTGGATTATCAGACCATCTCGATTGTGTTGACAGGTATTGGCATGATGATAGCATTGACCTACTACGCCCTCCAGATAAGGAACCAGAACAAGACCCGAAAAGCGCAAATCATCATGCAGGTATACCAGAAAATGAGCGATGCAGATTTCGCGGAGAGTTTCTGGGAGGTGTTCTCAAGGGAATGGGACACGGTTGAAGAATACTTGGAGAAATATCCCTCAAGGACTAACTTCGCTATACTAACCAATTATTATGAGGGCGTCGGGATTCTTCTCAAGAAGGGACTCGCAGATAGGGCGCTGGTTTATGAGTTCTTTCCCACCAATCAATGTTCTGTGGGAGAAATTCAAACCCATCACTATGTGGACTAGAGAAAATGTTACTCCGACCTATCTGAGAACTGTGGAGTATCTCGCTGAGGAGATGGATAAGGAACGGATACTTCAAGGCGACCCTCCTGTAATGGATTATTATCAACAGTATCGCAAGTCATTGGAGAGAACATCTAATCCATAAATATTCCATTTCGCGAGTGCGTAGGCCTAGAAAGCCAGCCCTCCCCTTTCTTTATGCTTCTAGGATCAGCGTCTGAGTGGTTTGAAGAAAAAAGAGGGGTAACTATCCATTCGAGAATCATTCGGGTGGGATGCTCATTGATGCCCTCAAGATACGGCAAGTCCCATTATCCGCTCTTCGCATCATCAAAGTCCATCGTTTTTTGTATTCGTCATCGTTCCATGTCTCAGCGAAGTCTTCAAGACTTTCAAACTCTTCTATATGTGTCTGATGACCCACGCCCTGAGTCCACTGGCTCCATCTTAACTTGTATTTCTTGATGAAATCTCGATAATGGGGTTCAATGGGGGTATAGTACTTTTTTAGCCTGTCTTCCTCCTTGGGGACATCCCATTCTCGGATCACGAGTGCGGTCGTTCTTTTCACCTCTCCTCTTTCCTTGGTACTTGTATAGCTCCCCATCTCGGAGCTGGGATCCTACTACATTCAGCAGAACCTTAGACTAGCATCGGTTTGATACCGTATATAACGATTTAGTTAGATATTATAGTCAGAGGATTCTAGGTCATTCACCCCCCATCCTCAATCCATATAATTATATGATAATTATCGAGTATCTTTTTATTAATTGAGGGTTTAAGTGACCAGCACCCGTGCCTCATCCAGATTATAAACGTTTTGTGTACTTAGGTTTCCTCTTAGTATGTACATCGCATCGGGGATCTGGTATTGCCATAAAATGAAAGTGCCCAAGCGGTCTCATCTCGGAGATGCCGGTTTTTCTTCAAAGCCAAAGCCTTGAAGACTCCTTTGAGGCCCATCTCCCAGATTCTGCGTCTTTCAGGTCTTTCGCCTCTTCGACCCTTCGGACGCTCCCGCCTGGGCAACCCATACAATCCTCACAATATATATCTTCATTATGTTTTATGCATTAAGAAACCCCGTTCAGAATAGATGTGTGACGGGGCAGTAGAGGAGTACGTGTTGTAATGAACGTGTTAATATACAATGTTCGTGTCAATTCATAGCGTTTTTGCATTCGATGAGCTCAAATGCTGATCTTGAAAAAACTGTAACTTAACACGAATTTCAGGGCGTGTTTTGTTAGTTTGGCTGAAACCCAATCTCAACTTCATTCATACCCTGAGCCCGTAGCGGTGTGAAGATCTGATGCCCAAAAACAGGTGAAGAAGAGCGTGGATGAGTCGATGAACCTCTCCTAGACATGGAATGGTACCATTATTTCCTCGCTAAACTCAGCTCTTTCTGAAATCGTGGAACACTCCGTCCCTGACTTGGGCCATGTATCTCGGTCCCTTCAGCACTCAAAGGATCTGGTGACCCTCCCTGGCGAGCTTACCCCAGCGTGAACCCTTCTCAGGATTCTGCTCCAGAAAGGTGTACCCGCCTATCTTCAATAACCTGAGATTAGCCCTCGGCGTCCTCTCCATGAGATAGACCAGGCCATCCACTTCGACGGAACCCTGGTTATCGAATATGACTTCGTATACCCTTAATGCCACTTCCTCGAGGTCAAAGTCTCTCTCCTTTCTGGGTTCACTCTTGAGAACTCTGACACAGCTACCCCTGGCCTCTATCCTGAACCTGCCCCCTCCCAGACCCTGAACGTACATCTTATCAGGCTCACACAGGTAAGGATTCCCATAACTCGACAGGATGGTCTTCTCGACATCGAAGAACCTCCAAAACGCCCTCTTCACATCGTCGACACTACCATCTCCTTCGACGACGAGCTTCGTGGGATACTCGTATCGAGCCAGCCATTCAGTGTAGGCGGCAACATGCCCTATGGACACTGATTCGACTCTGAACCCTTCTATTACCTCACCCTCTTTCGGAAACCCCATCTCCTTCTGATATTTTCTTGAAAAGGGTAAACCAATCATAGGCAATGATGCGTACGTAGTATATTACTCTCGCATTTTCACACCTCTCTCCGGATCACGGAGTTGGGTTGATCTTAAGAACTGAGAAACCAGCCGACTTGTTGGGCATGATTGGAGTCATTGAGCTTGGACCATTCGGCAGTAGGATCGACAGAGGGCTTCTGCGCGCGTGCGTGTTGTTTATATATATTGATGCAGGGAGAAACGTGTGACGCTCCACAATAAATCGTCTGTATACGAAGAAGTAGACGTATCGTTCAACAATACCGAATCAGGGATAACTCTTGCAGGAACCTTGACTATTCCTCTTACGAAGGAAAAACACGCAGCAGTAGTTCTGGTATCTGGCTCAGGTCCCAACGACAGAGACTCAACATTTCTTGAACACAAACCATTCGCTATTATCGCAGATCACCTGGCGAAAAAAGGAATCATCGCCCTCCGATTCGACAAGCGAGGAGTAGGAGAATCAACAGGAGACTACAATACAGCAACCACCGAAGATTTCGCAGGGGACGTCTCCTCTGCAATTGAATACCTCCAAAGTCTCGAAGATGTAAACACGAGTAAAATCGGACTCATTGGCCACAGTGAAGGTGGATTATACACCTCGATGGCAGCGAGCAGAGCTGAAGACCTATCCTTCATCGTATTACTGGCTGGTCTAGCAGCGTCTGGCACTAAGAATGCCTCAGCGGTGTTCACATTGCTTGTTAACGAGGATAATGGTGACAAGCAAAACTTTGACGATGACAAGAAAATATTCGACAGATTCTTTGATCTAGTTAGACAAGAGTCACTCACACAGGAGGAGAAGGAAGAGTCCATAAAGATCGCAAAACGGATGTTTCCCCGCATCAACGAGGAAACGAAGGCTGTGCTAGGATTTGGCCAGTTGACTCCTGAAATATTCGTTAGTATCTTCTCCATACCTTGGATGCATGCGTATCTTAACAGCTCTTCTGTATCTTACCTAAGGAAAGCTAAGTGCCCTGTTCTAGCTATCTACGGAGAAAAAGATGTTCAAGTTCCCGCTAAAGAAAACATCGAAGCAATAAACAATATCATTGGAGAAGGTGAAAATACTGATTATACGATTATCGAAATTCCTAACGTAAATCATTTGTTCCAATATTGTGAAACTGGATATCCTTCAGAATACGGGATTAGTAAACAGAGTATGGTAGCAGAGGCCCTGAACATTATCAGTGACTGGATCGCGAGCGCGAAACGATTCTATTAATGTGGGTGGATTCTGTGATTGCAGTTAATTTAAACTTCATCGATGAGCTTGATTTCAGGAGAGTTCTCAAGAATCCTATCCTGGATATCGCAGCCCGCATATGGGATGATGAGCGATATGAGGCCTTCAAGACCTGCTACCGTTCAATGCGGGCTATCGACGACTTGGTAGACGGTGCAAAGTCGCAGGGGGGCATACTATC
>JAOZHK010000101.1 GCA_026014905.1 Candidatus Bathyarchaeota archaeon | reverse complement strand
TCGTCTTGAAGCCATTCCCTTGGGTTATTTAATTGTAGGTGAGGGAAGTACCGCTGCATACATAGGTCGAGCGCATCCCATACCGTTGGATAAACCGGAAGTTGCATTGATCTATGCTTTGGCAGCTCAATACTTGGGAATGCGGTTCGTCTATTTAGAAGCAGGATCACGCGCAAAAAATCACGTCACAAGTGATATGATTTCCATGGTAAAAAAAGGAGTGGACATACCCGTGATAGTAGGGGGCGGGATACGGACGAAAGCCGTTGCTAAAGAATTAGTGCAAGCTGGCGCGGACTTTATAGTCACAGGTACCTTGATCGAGCAGCACTCCAAGGACGCCATCGAGGAAATAATCGCAACGATTATCCGATGAGGAAGAGCTGGGCGTGTCACGAGTGATGATCTACGCGCGTTTTAAAATGTGATATCACATAGATATCACTTAGCATCGCTTGAACGCATTCCCAAAAACTATTATTGTGTGGATCACGCCTAATGAAAACGATGTTTAGCTCCATGAACATTGTCACCACCGATGCGTGTCGGCAGTATCTAATTGAGATTGAGCAGAAATTAAACGTCCTTTACGATATCGCTAGCGAGGCTAGGAAGAAGGGATTAGATCCGACATTCACCCCTGAACCACGCGTGGTTCGTGATCTTGGTGAAATGGTAGAGAATTTAGTCGGTCCACCGAATATAGCGGAACGAGTAAGAGAATTAAGTAAACAAATGGACGTGCATGAACTCGCATTTGTTGTCGCCTCAGAAATCGTGCTAGCAAGATTCGGGCAGACAGATCCTGAAGAAGCAGCGGAACAAGCTATCCGGACATCGCTGGCCATCATGACCGGCGGTATAACCGCCGCGCCAGTACAAGGCATTGCACGGGTAAGAATAAAATCGAACGCAGATCGAACCAATCATTTAGCTATATATTACGCCGGACCGATACGCTCGGCGGCAGGAACTGAACAGGCCCTGACATTAGTTCTTGGTGAATTTGTACGACGGAAACTTGGCCTAGATAGATACCGCGCGGGAACAGATGAAATACGGCGATTTATAGAAGAGATTAGACTATATGAAAGAGAAGTACGGCGGTTTCAATACCACAACTCTGACGAAGAGCTATCAAACTCTCTACGAAATCTACCTATAGAATGCACTGGAACTGAAACCGACCCTTTCGAGGTATCATCCTTTAGAAATCTTCCCAGGATCGATACCAATCGCCTAAGAGGCGGCGCTCTTCTCGTGTTAAATGATGGGATTGTAGGTAGAGCCCAAAAAGTACAAGGGATAATCGATAAACTCGGTTTGGAGGGCTGGGACTGGCTGAAACAAGTAAAAGAGACCCCCCCAGAGAAGAATGCAGAAGGTAAATTCAATTCTAAATACTTGGATGACGTGATAGGTGGCCGCCCGGTGTTTTCTCTTCCGTCAGCAAAGGGCGGTTTTCGATTACGTTATGGTCGATCGAGAAACACGGGTCTGGCAGCTCTGGGCGTACATCCCGCAACGATGGCTGTATTAGACAATTTTCTTGCGTCTGGAACGCAAATGCGTGTTGAAGGACCCGGTAAAGGCGGGATCGTTCTTCCGGTTGATACTCTTGAACCACCCGTTGTGAAATTACGTGATGGCGCGGTAGTACGCGTCGAGACGGAATCGGTAGCAAAACAACTTACCAAGGACATAGATGAAGTCTTATTTCTTGGAGATCTGCTGGTGGCCTTTGGTGAGTTTCTTGAAAATAATAAGGCGTTGTACCCTTCCGGATACACGGAAGAATGGTGGTCTTTGGACGTACGCGCACGAATAAGTGAAATCTGTGCTGATTCAATCGCCAACGCGGCGAAAAAAACCGATATCCCTGTTGCGCGTATGGCCGAACTCCTCGATTCTCCCTTATCTACGCGCGTGCAACTATCAGAAGCGCTTACTATTACGAAACAGTTAGATGTTCCTCTCCACCCGCGTTATACCTATTTTTGGAATAACCTTGAATTACATGAGTTCAACGCGTTACGACGCGTCCTTACTGGAAGTGAACGTAACGTTTCGAATGGAGTTCTTAAGGGACTGAGGATTCCCCATGATAAAGGGATAAAGGCAATCTTAGAAAAAGTTTGCATACCGCATTCAATGGAAGGTACGACCATATGCCTCGGAGAAGATGCGATAATCCTAGCGGCCTGTCTAAATCTCGATGAACCCAGCTACAACCTCGACGCAGGCATATCGATTGTTAAGGCCATTACCACCCATTCCGGTATACGACTGAGAGATAAGGGCGCAACCTACATCGGCGCGAGAATGGGGAGACCTGAAAAAGCGAAGAAACGACAGATGTCACCGCTCGTCCACGTGTTATTCCCCGTAGGTTTGGCGGGGGGACCTCGAAGAAACATAGCTGAAGCAGCAAAGAAAGATCAAATAGAAATTGAGCTAGTCAGTAGAACTTGCCCCGATTGTTCCGGTACAACCCACCGGGTTTTCTGCCCTCGTTGCGGTGCTCAAACTGAAAAAGAAAAAATCTGCCCCCGATGCAAGCGCCAGATGACAGCGAACGTCTGTCCTGCCTGCAATGTTCCTCCAATCAGTTACAATCGACGTATGTTTAGGATACAAGAAGAATTCCGCTCAGCCTGTCATTCGCTGGGTCAGGTGCCACCAACCCTGATCAAGGGTGTCAGAGGCTTAACAAGTATAACGAAGACTCCGGAGCCTTTGCAAAAAGGGATTTTGAGGGCAAAACATGGTTTATCCGTTTTTAAAGATGGTACAATCCGATTTGACGCGACGAACGCGCCGTTGACCCACATCAAACCCGCGGAGATCGGGGTGCCCGTAGAAGATCTGAGACGATTAGGTTACGTCCACGACATAGTTGGTAGGCCTCTTCGCGACTCCACTCAAATGTGCGAACTTAAAGTTCAAGATGTCGTTATACCCCGCGGTTGCGCACAATACCTAGTAAAGGAAACCGCCTTCATCGACGATTTGCTCATGAAGGTTTACGATCTCCCTACCTATTACAACGTGAAAACCGACCGCGATCTAGTTGGACACCTCATCATCGGGTTCGCTCCTCACACCTCTGCGGGGGTAATCGGCCGAATCATCGGGTTTACCGACATGCATGTCTGTTATGCCCATCCCTTATGGCACAATATAAAAAGGCGTGACTGCGATGGTGATGAAGACGCCATCATGCTTGTTTTAGACGTCCTCCTGAATTTTTCCAAGGCCTTCCTCCCCTCACGGATTGGCGGCTTGATGGATGCGCCGTTACTGTTAATCTCCTTTGTTAATCCTTTTGAAGCTGATGAGGTACACAACCTCGACGTGGCCAGGTTCTATCCATTAGAGTTCTATGAGAAGACGTTGGAACGTGTAGACCCCTCGACTATGAGTGCCCTCGTAGATATTGTTCAACATCGTCTTGGTACGCCTGCTCAATACGAAGGGTACGCGTTCACGCACGAAACCTATGACTTGAACGAGGGGAATCAAGTTAGTTCGTACATGGGCTTGGGCAGTATGCAAGACAAAATAAATGGGCAGCTTCAGCTAGCAGAGAAGATTAGGGCTGTTGATTCAAGCGAAGTGGCGCGGAGAGTG
>JAOZHK010000082.1 GCA_026014905.1 Candidatus Bathyarchaeota archaeon | reverse complement strand
CTTATAGTTTGCTAGTATCAGTATATGGAAGAATAAAAACAATGCGTTCTTATTTTCATATAAAGAAGAGTCCTTAATAGCTCTGTGTAATTTAAACCACCCTTTTTCATTCATTTTACTCACCTTTCAGCTTGATCCCTACGTTATTCTCATCAAACCAACGGTTAACTTCCTTAAAATCAAATCTTGTTATGCCTGGCATATTTATTCTTGCTGGCAAACCTTTGTTCATCCAATTGTATATAGTGGCCCTTGTAACTCCGGCCCACTTTGCTAACTCGTTAACTGTAAATAGCTCTTTATCATTGATTAATTGCATGATCTTATTATACATCAGTTTACAAAGATATACAATAATTTAAAATTTGAGGGGGCTATATTGCTGCGACTATAATTATGTAGCCAATTACAGTTAATAGCAGTATGAAGAACATCTTTCTCTTTATCTTATACACTGCTGTTCGTCTCTTATTGACTCTATTGCATATAGTGCAGACAACATATCTTCCATTCCATTCATAAGAAGAAAACTCGTTGCAGCACTCAGGTTTTTTTCGATGATAGAAGTTTATATCTGTCATCCTTCATTCTATCATCTAATTAGTTATAGCTAAATTTATAGGTGACTACAACATCGTCGAAGGTAATTTCAATTCTGTGTGTATTATCCTTGATTTCAGCTTCTGTGTAATCAAAAACCTGAGTGTCCATAATCCTTGCTTATTCCTTACTATCTATTCATCTGCCATTTGCAATGAATCCCAATCAATTTCGCTTTTTACAGTTGTCATGTCTTCAGCGATTTCCCTCTTAATACTACCATCTTGTGAGAACACTTTCTCGTATTCAATTGATTTAGGCGCATAAGACAGTAGTCTTTTTAAAACAGTCTTCTTTGCCATTGCATCAAAATCAGACTTCCACGGCGATGACCAGCCCTTTTGAAAGGCCATACTATATTGGTTAGCATGCTTTGTTACTTGTTCACGACTCATTACCTCAAAACCTTCACCTCCAGAGATGGTTTTGTATATTGCGTAATAGAATATAGGCTCTCCTTCAGGCGCTTTTGCAGGTATGTGCTTTAGTCGTTGCTCAAGTCCAAGCTCGTAATGGAACTCATCGTTTTTGTAGACAGAATACGCCCCAATAACTTTGTACTCCCTTGTTCTATAAGCTAACGAAAGTTCACCTCTATAACCCGTTTGAAACTGGGCTTCCATCTTACCTGTCTTATTATTCTTAAACGGGATAAGGTACGAGTGACCTAATGGGGTATCGATCTCTAATCCCATCTGGGATGCCTGAACAACGCCGGCGATAATCGTTCTAGGATCACATTCTGCAAGCTTTGGATTACGAGAGTATGCCGTTTGGGCAATACGCATCATACGCTCTACTGTAATGTGTTTCGGCAAAGCCTTCCTTATCTCATGTTCCATAGATTTAAGTAGATCTACAAAACCACTTTTCTTTGGCTCCTCCTTTAGCGACTTCTTTAAATCGCTCGTATTTGTTTTTTGTATTTCCTTGCTAACCATATTTTACTTCTCCTTTTTTAGGTTCATATTATTACGACAAAGACAAGTTGTCAACGACTTAATTATATTCCATTTTTTTTGCTTCCCCATAAGTATCTTCGTCGATATCACCGTGCTCATAAAGGCAATGGTGACACTTTGCATTGTAATAGTCTTCATATCCTAGAAAGTCTAGTATAGAAGCTTTTACGCTGTGGCCACACGATGTGACCGTCTCACCTATATGGCTACTGGCGCCATGAACAAATTCCCAGTGGCTATCTAACATTCCGTCAGGGTAGTTTCCTGCATACATTATTGTTTCTCCTATTTATCTATCTGAAATTGAAAGTCGGCCTGTCTTAAACGTTTTTAGACATTGCTTGTAAATTTCGGGGTGTTTCTCCTTGAGGAGATTGACATCAACCTTTTGAGAATCCCATCTCGACCAGGTGACGCAGTGATTGCTAGTCCACCCAAATTTATTAGTCCCAAGTCTCTGTTTAAGAATGTTAGAACACTCTTTCTTCTTCTTCTCGTACTTATCAACCATTTCCTTTGCATTGTTATAGTCCTCCAATATCCGTTCAGTCTCTGTGTCAAACTCAACAGGGTTATCTTCATCTAGGGCATTAGGAAATTGATCAATTAATAAACTAGCATCGATGCTTTGTGCTTCTGGCGGCGTTTGAGTTAAAACGTTATCAAACCAAAAGGATTCCAGTTTAGGAATAATCATATCGATAAGTTCTTGATCCCTAGGGATATCATAATACTCAAATCGGTTTCCACCAAATAATGCAGCTAGATACCAGTGGTCATACCCAGTAACGAGCATAGAATGCTGGCACTGAATCATGTACTGATCAGGTATACGACCTTCCCATTTAGATCTATCGTATATGCCAATATTCTTGCATTCTAATCCTGATTTTTGACCAATGACCTTTCCGTCTGGTGTCGCGAACAGGAATGGGTGTTCATTACTCCACACCTCTTTAGACAAACGAGAGACACGTAGACCTGTTTTCTTCTTAAAGATCTTAATAATAGTGTCCTCTATATCAAGACCTATTTCCATTCTCTCTGTCATACCAAAGTCTTCAGTAAGCCCAAGTTTGTCCATATAGATACTTAGTGCGCTTCCAAAATTAGAAAGACCTAGTATCTTAGGCGCATCACTTGCACCAATTCCTTTCCTGCGGCGTTCGAGCCATGCTAGACGTGATTTATCCTGCTCAGACATTAAACACCTCTTTGAATCAGTTCCGTTATTGCTTTAAGAGAAGCAGACGCGTCCTTCTGAACTCTTCGCATGCTCTCATCGCCGATGTTTTCCGTTATAAGGTAATCCACAAGTTTTATATACACCTGTGAGGCATTGTAGAGGGTAGGGGCGTATGAGATTAAAGATGCTATCTTCTTCTGTGACACATTGTTATCAACCGGAAGCACGCTTGCAACAGGTTTGTCGTTAGCGTCAACGATAACAAATATATCGTCCATAGTAGTAAAGTCCCATGGACCTTTTGGCATATCCCTAAGCATTCTGCATCTCCCTATGACGCTCTAGTCCCTTTTTAAATTCTGGATTAATGAAAACGTTCTCTATAAGCATATCAATAGGGGTCTCTACCATCTTTGGCGTATTCTCTACCTTATCAATAACCGTTTCACCGTTAATAGAATCGATAAGCGCATTATTCTTGTAAAGACAAAACTGCTTTAAAGCTTCAAGTACAGTGTTTTTTGCTTTGTAATATTGTTGCTTTCTAGATAAATCCGCTCTAGATCCATCATCAGTAAAGTAGAACTTAGATAGATAGGATAGGCAGCTAAACTTATAAATCTCTGTGTTCAATTCATCGCAGTACGTAAGCGCGCAATCGAACATTGCCTGTATAGATGTTTTCTCTCCGTATGGCTGTGAATCTAGTAGAGATTCATTATCTTCCCTTATCGATGTCAGTAATGACTTTTTTGATCTAATGTCTTCAATTGTGTTAATATTCATAATGGAAACCTTTCTGAATTTGCAATCTAGGACTGTTGGCGCAGTCCTTTTTTGTTTATATCATCTCTTGTTATTTTTACCAGTAAAAAACTTACTAGTAGGCTCACCAAGAAAATCAAAGAACGCAGACAATTCTCTAAAAGTGAAAGATGTCGGCTTTCCTGTCTCTATATTATGCAAGCGTTTCGATGTCATTGTGACCTCCCCTTTAGTTCTTTTTTTTATTTCGACAGCGAACTCTTCCATAGTCATTTTAAATTTCTCTTTTCTTAATTTTCTCACGAGCTTATGATTAAATGACAAAAAACACACCTCCTCTCTTGTTTATTTAGACACAGAATAGCACTTTAAAGCCATGTCGTCAACTACATATTCCCACCTTTTTAAAATCTTAAACATTTTAATTACATGTAAGGTATAATTGAGTTATGCCAGCAAACATATTTAGACAGAAAAGACAGGTAAGAAAATCGGACCTGTACGATGATTCTATATTACCGGGCCAAACCGAATTAGAGACTAATTCAACAGATTTAGAGACGGACCTTAACTCTATTAGGTCTCAGATAAAGCGTATCCTAAGCGCGGTTTCAGGTAATTGGTATGACGATCTCAATATCACAAACCTTAAACAAAGAGGGATTAAAGAGCTTAATGAAGATCTTAATGCCGTTGAGACGATATTGGATTTTATAGATCAATTTACGCCAACTGCATCACAAACAGTTTTTACTTTGACTCATGTTCCGATCAACATAAACCTAACGAAAGTATTCATAAACGGACAAAAAATTAAGAATGGCAGAGATTACTTCATAAGCGGCACTTCTATTACGATTATTTTAGACTATAATCTAGATAGTGGGGATGATTTAGAAATATATTACCTGTATCAAGCATAAAGGAGAAAATTAAATGGGTAGATTACTACAACCAAAACAAATAGAAGACAATCGTATTTCACGTATGGTCGTCGAAAACTTTACAGCAGATGGGACAAGTGATTTAGTTACTACTCAAATAACAGCGGCGGCCACGGCGGACGGCGTTTCTGTTATTGCATCTACAGGCAGCAAGTCATCACTTGGGTTTATTGTTACTTCGCCACTAAACAAAGTGGAAATAATAGATACGGTCACAAAAAAGGCTATTGAAATAGACAGTAATGAAGTCTACGCACGATTAACAGAATCTGGCGGTGCCTACACATTAAGTTATTACACGATTGTATCTGGAACAGAAACCGCAGCATCGATAACGTCAACTGCAATTGATTTTTTTATAGCATACAACTATGAAAACAAAGATTTCCCTTTTGATTCGGCTTTAAGAGTTAGTAAAACTGTTGTTGGTGAAGATCCGGCAAGTACAGGAGGGAAGCCAAAAACTGAAAGGGTTACCATTACAGGTACAAATACATTGGCCAACTTATCATTCACCCCGATAGACGGGACGGATGTTACATTGCATGTTAACGGTAAAACAGAGGATGCAAAAACAAATGGCGCAATATCTTTAGCGGGGAAAGTCATTACTTGGTCTGCTGTGAACGCAGGATACGATATCGAGACGACAGATGTTGCAACCGCGCAATATCACACTCTTGAATCATAATAGACAATGCCACGCTTAAAGCAGCGACAAATTGAGCAATTTGAAGATGTTTATATAGAGCCAACGAGGACGAATGGGCTTATTACAACAATTACTACTTGGACTGATAGCGGGAAGACAATTAAAATAAGGGAAAATGAAGTGACCAGAACGAACGGTTTAATTACACAAATTGTGAATAGATTATATGATGTTGGCGGAATATTAAAAGAAACTCAAACGCAAACAATCGTAAGAGCTAATGGTCTGGTCGCTAATATTACGAAAGCAATATCATGACAACAGAAAATTTTGTATTTGGCGAATCCAATATAGTCGGTGAATCCAATAAAGATAATATTACAAGACCTGTTGAGGTCACAGAGGAAAACAAGCTATCAGTCGATATAGCTGCAACTAAAGACAATGCCGCGCGTACAGCATTTGGTCTGTTAAAAACAGCCACAGAAGGATTTTTACAAGATTATAGATTTACACAATCCAGTGTCGCTACAGATTTTAGTGAAATCACAACAGGTATAGGTAGCTATAACGTTGCCAATAGTAGGCTTGAAATAAGTACCGGAGCGCAAACCAATTCAGGGATACAGCTAACGAGTAATTTTATTCATAATTATTCGCCAGGAAAAGGACAAATTGTAAAATTTTCAATCATATTATTGGATTCAGGTATAGCAGGGAACATAAGGGAATGGGGGCTCTACGATGACAATAACGGTATTTTTATAAGATTAAACGGAACCCAATACGAAATTGTCCTTAGAAGCGATGGCGTGGAAACAGTTATACCAGCAGCATCTTGGAATGGTGACAATACAATAACACCAGATCCAAATGGACATTTATGGTACTGCCAATTCCAATGGCTGGGCGTTGGAGACTTTTATATTTATTACGATGGTAAGCTTGTGCATACAATTAATTACTTAGGCACAAGTACCGACGTTTCAATTGCTAATCCAGATTTGCCAATAAGGTTTTATAATTCTAATTCAACTAATTCAACTGATGTGAATATGAGAGTGGGTTGTGCCTCCGTATCAACAGAGGGCCTAGATTCTTTAAAAATTACAGATGGATCAAAGGATATTTTATTTTCTGAAGATAGAAGACTACTTATACAGGGTGCGGGGACTCCTCTTATGTCTCAGGGATTTGATGAAACTATTGATACGGTAAGCAGATGGACAGAAACAATCGTTGGTGGTGCAACAAGAACACAAACAGCTAATACATTTACAATGGAATTGGATGTAACCACAGCAGCTACAGATTCTGTGTCATTATTCTTTAATGAGAATCAATTAAAAGAAGTTTCTGGAAGTTATTCAGATTTTAGAATTGGCGTAAAAGTTGGCAGCCAATTAGAAGTAGGAAACAGAAGAGAATGGGGATACTTAGACCCTAGCCAATTAAACGGGGTATTTTTTAGATATGATGGACCTAATTTATATATTGTTACTGTAAAGGACGGAGTTGAAAACGCAACAGATATTACCAGTTCAAAGCCTAACGAAAATTTTCATTTATATTCGATAGCTCATTTAGGCGCTGGGAAAATTATCGGCAAAATAGATGACAATAGAGTTTTTGACGTATCTCCAGCTGGGCAATCTAGGGTTGGGTCTTCTGAAAAAGGCGTATTTATTAGAATGTATAATACAGGTGCGTTGGGCGCAGTTCCTTCAAGCTCTGAATTTCATTGGGTTAGATTAGATGATTTATCAGGTACCAGTGTAAGCATTGTAGGTGTAGATGATGATTCAAACTTAAGATCAGTAAAAGTAGATGCTCTGGGGCAGCTAGTTGTAAAATCATCTACAGGGGGGGCACCTCCGGCCACGACATCAGTAACGCGAACAATTCGAGGGTCATTATCAGGCACAAATGATGATTTTTATACGATAACGAACGGTAAAACGTTGGTCATTAATAAGTTTGTTGGCTTTGCCGAAGTCTCGAACAGAGGAACGCTTGCAGAAATATACGAAGATGTAAATGGGGATGGTTTAACATTAATTTTTTTACGGGGGATGGTTAATAGCGGAGGCACAACAGAATTGGATACAGGCATTGAGATAGCAGGTGATGGAACAAAAAGAATATTATTGAGAGTAACACAACTAAGTGGGGGTAGTTTTGAATCTTTAGGACTATGGGACGGCTATGAGCAGTAACATGAGATTAACTTGGCAATCTTTTAAAATAAAATTCCCAAATGCATCAGATATGATCTACACCGTAGAAAGCTCCTACTATAGCAACGTTTGTGAAAGCGCAACTCAAAGATATTATATAAATTCGGTAAAAGAAGGCATTAATTACGAATGCTTTATTCAGATTGATGATCCTGCAAATTCTGATCAATTAGATTTTGAGAATAACTTTAAAAGTAACGCGATCGAAGCTTAATGACTACTAT
>JAOZHK010000071.1 GCA_026014905.1 Candidatus Bathyarchaeota archaeon | reverse complement strand
GACTTTGTATAGCATACGTCCTAACGAGGGAGATCAAGATCCTGTGAAGATAGCGACAAAAGCTGGCAAGGCGGCCGCTTTGAATTTATAGGGTGAGACCCCGAGCGCGCTATCTTTACTGTAACGCGCGCTAGAGCGAATACTGTTTTAAAAAGTGCATATTATTATAATCTATGGTAAGACATTTTGCATACTTCTATTTCAATAAACAAGACCCGAAAATACCCTCGGTTGTGCCTATACATGTCGAATATTGGAAAACTTCTGAAGTTAAAGGATATATGGGTGGGCCATTTGTTGACAAGTCTGGCGGATTGATTATTTTCAGAGCAAGCAGTCTTGAAGAAGCGATGGAAGTTATTATGAAAGACCCCTTTATCTTAGAGGATTTAATTGAAAGAAAGTGGATAAAGGAATGGATGATGGAATAGTCTGATTAATAAAAGCAAGCGTGATTTCTTATTTTGATTTCGTTTTAGAGATACTGTATCTTGTCGTAATTTCGCGCGCGTGAACCAAGTAATATTTTAATTAACTCTTTCGAACGTGTATATGTAGTATATGAGATGTGCGGGCGAGCGCACGAGAGCTGATACCTCCCATGAATGTCTTGAGAAACCCTGAATGGCTTCCACATGCTGTCAATATCTTAACATACCCTGTCAAATCTATAAGTGAAATTGATTCTCGAAATATCTTAGATAAATTACATGAGATTTATGGAGGTACTGTCTCGGGAGATTTACAATGTTTGGATTATGAAATAGGCGGTAAATTCGTCCATATTAGGTGGCTAGACCTTGATGGAGGTCAAGTTCTCGTTATGGCAATAGGCTCTGAATTGAAAAATGAGAGTTTAAACTCTATTTCAATAAATTCAGATTTTTATGAACAAGTAGCAGAACTAAAAGAGGTTCTTACGGTTACCCCAGACTCAATGTTTCAATTAAATCTCAAGTACTTCAGGGATAAGGAAAACGCAAAAAACTTACTCCAACAATACCTCGAGCACCAGGAGAAGACAATAAGAAGTGCTGGATTTATTAAAGACTCTTTAATCGTTTCAATTAACACTCCAGCAGGAAGTATACAACATCCATCTTCTAGAGAAATTATGATCCTTTCATACAATATTCGTTCTAATAATTTCAAGAACATTATATGGAATCTATGTTTTGAAGTTGTATCTTTAGCATCTTACATTAGAGAGGTCAATCGGTTATACTCTGATCGTAGGCATGTGTTTGACCAGTTAGAAGCCTTGGAGAGCAGCACCCAGATAAGGATCAACGAAATACTCGCAGAAATGGTTCGCCCTGTAAATGAGATACAGCCAACCTACTTGGGGGATATTCTAAAAGAAATCTCCATCCAATATTCTCGTCTCTCCAATATTGCTAGTTCTACAAGACGTGACCGTGTGAAGGCTCAAAGCAAAATCAGAAAATGTGAGAGCGTAGTAAAAAAATGGCAGGAAAGTCAATTTGAAGAATACTTGACCAACACATCAATTGAATTAGATCATGTGGAGAGTATGATTGCTCCTTTCGGGGATTATATCGAACGAACAGAGGCCTTGATGACGCAGCTTAACACTGTTTTAGACTCTGTTAAGACGTACCTAGGGATTAAACAACAGATGATGAGCTTAAATGAGGAAACATCCTCAAAAGAACAGCTCATTCGCCTAGTAAACCTCCAGGAGATTCTTCACAAGCTTGAGATATTAATAGTAGCTGTCTATTTGACAGAGATGGCTAAAATCATCTTTGAGGCATTTATCCATGAACATGTGTCTCTTCTCACAGCAATATTCATTCCCATTGCCCTTGTGATATCAATAATAGTATCACGTCTACTCCACAAAGAGCATTAAAAAACTACACTCTGGAGCGCAAACCTATTTATTCGATAATTCAGTGGATAATTTAATGAAAGCAATTGTCATCGAAAAATACGGACCACCATCGGAAGTTCTTCAATTAAAAGATGTAGAAAAACCTATTCCAAAAGATAATGAGGTACTGATTAAAATTATGGCAGCATCTATAAACGATGGTGACAACTCTTTCGTAAAGGGCAACCCATTTATCGTTCGTTTTACGTATGGGCTCTTAAAACCAAAACACATGATACCTGGTGGAGATATAGCGGGGCAAGTGGAAGCGGTTGGAAAGAACGTAAAACAGTTTAATCCTGGTGATGAGGTATACGGTGATCTTGGTGCTAGTGGTTTTGGAGCTTTCGCCGAATATGTGTCTGTTTCAGAGAACGTGTTAGCGCTTAAACCGGTCAACATAACCTACGAGAAAGCAGCAGCCGTACCCCAATATGCACTCGTCGCACTGCAGGGTCTTCGCGATAAAGGACAGATTCAGCCAGGGCAGAAAGTTCTAATACATGGAGCGTCTGGTGGTGTTGGTACCTTTGCAGTGCAGATAGCGAAATCATTTGGGGCTGATGTGACTGGCGTGTGCAGCACTAGGAACTTGGACATGGTGCGCTCGATTGGTGCAGATCATGTCATCGACTACACTCAAGAAGATTTCACCCAAAGTGAGAAGCGTTATGACCTGATACTTGATATGGTTTCTAATCGCTCCCTTTCAGACTATACGCGTTCATTAAGTCCAAAGGGGAGCTATGTTTCAGTCGCTTTTAACCTGAACTCTCTGATCCTAGGTCCTTTGATTTCAATGACTGGTAGTAAGAAGGTGAGTCAATTGTCGCATTCACCAAACGTTAATGATCTATTGTATATGAAAGATCTTATTGAAGCCGGGAAGGTCGATCCTGTTATAGATAGACGTTACCCGTTAAGTGAGGTTCCTGAGGCTTTCAGGCGTTATGGAGAAGGGCATCCTTCAGGAAAAGTAGTAATAACCGTTGAACACAATCAGCGTGCATAGGTGGCTTGTTAATGGAAGATGTGAAGATAATCCTTGCAGGATTATGGGTGGCTACAATGTTAACCTTCCTTTGGGGAGATGTGTTGAGTATAATTGTTGGCGACGTAGAGAAGATGTTCGCAACGCAGGATATGGAAATGACTCAGGTAATGTGGATTGGTATCGCGATATTGATGATGATTCCAATTGTGATGGTTGTCTTATCCCTGACGTTGAATAATCCTCTGAATCGCTGGGCAAACATCATCGCAGCTATATTTTGGATAGGTTTTAATCTAATGAGCCTGGGAGGATACCCCGCCTATGAGAAAGTTTTGTTAATTATTAGCATGGGATTCAATGTATTGACTCTTTGGTATGCATGGAAGTGGATCTAAACAGGAAGATTAGCCATCGCGCGCAAGGAATGACGATAGATGTTAAAACTGCAGTGGTTGAATTGCCTATGGTTGATGATCCCTATCCTGGCATGGAATGCTGCCTTTTCATCGAAACTAGCTCATCCTGCATTCAAGTTCGACGAAGCAGTGCCCAAGCGGATTTTGATGCTCGAAAACGTGTTGCGGGGCTCTGTGACGATTTTACCACTGTTTATGCCCCTTCGTTGGGATACACCTCAGAGCAAAATTGGGATTGCGGTTTATCTTGTTGGGCTGGTTGTTTACTTTGCCTCATGGGCACCGTTAATGATTAAACCCGCTTCAGCCTGGTCTAACAGCCTCCTTGGATTTTTAGCCCCCGCTTATACGCCGTTGCTGTGGTTGGTAGGGATCATGTTGATCAGTGGCTGGTGGCCCTATCTAGTGTTATCGCTGGCCTTTGTGGGCGTTCATATTAGTCATTGGGAGCAAATCTTCACTTTGGTGATGAAAAAATAACTTTGCGCGCGCGCAGGCGTGTACACGAAATGCACGCGTGTGGGCGGTTCCTCGTAATGATTAAATATCAAAGCT
>JAOZHK010000023.1 GCA_026014905.1 Candidatus Bathyarchaeota archaeon | reverse complement strand
TTTTCGGGGTAGGATTGACAATGAGTGCAGGGAAGCATCGTAACATTGATGCTGCGCTGTGCCTTACTCGGGATCTAAATCTAAAAACGAAATTTGTGATTATGCCAATGCGTGGACATTTTAACGTCACCGGTGCGAATACAGTATCAACGTGGCAATCCGGATATCCCTATGCAGTGGATTATTCACAAGGATATCCGTACTACAACCCAGGAGAGACATCTATCACAGATATTTTGAATCGAGGAATGTCAGATGCCGCACTAATTATTGCGTCTGATCCAGTAGCTCATTTTCCCCGAGCTTCAACACAAACCCTTATCAATCATCCCTTAATTGTGATAGACCCCGTGTTAACACCCACCGCCCTTCTTGCAGACGTCTACATTCCTTCTACGTTCGTTGGAGTTGAGACAGAAGGGACAGCATATCGAATGGATCATGTCCCTCTTGACCTGAAAAAGATTGTTGAACCTCCAACAGAAGTGTGGTCCGATGACGTCATTCTTGATCGAATTTTCCAGAAAGTTCAAGCAATAAAGGAGGCTCAAGAATGAAATTAATCCTAAAGAATGGTTTTGTGTTTGATCCTTTACATAAGATCAATGGTGAAAAGATGGATGTTTTTATCGCTGATGGGAAGATTGTTGAATCTTTTACGGGGCCAGCTGTGGACGAGATTGATGTCTCGAATATGACCGTTATGCCAGGCGGAGTGGATATTCATTCCCACATTGCGGGTTCTGAGGTGAATGCTGGTCGATTACTTCGTCCTGAAGATCATATTAAAGATATTGAGGTTAAGGGGCGAGTTACAAGGTCGGGTGTGGGATATTCAATTCCTTCAACGTTTACAACGGGTTATCGGTATTCGCGTATGGGGTATACGACGGTTATGGTTCCGTCGATGCCGCCGCTGGAAGCACGCCATACGCATGAGGAAATGGATGATACGCCGATGATTGATAAAGCCACGTTTCCGTTATTAGGTGATTGGTGGTTTGTGTTAGAGTATTTGAGTCAGAATCGGCTAGAAGAGTGTGCGACTCATATTGCGTGGATGATGAAGGCGACGAAAGGGTATGCAATTAAGATTGTGAATCCGGGTGGGCTAGAATCGTGGGGATTTGGGCACAATGTACGGGGTATTGATGATCAAGTGCCCAATTTTGGAATCACGCCGAGAGAGATCCTTCGAGGCTTGTGTAAAGTGAATACGCTGCTGCGACTTCCGCATACTATTCATGTGCATACGAATAATTTAGGGCTACCAGGAAATTTTCGGACTACGTTGAAAACGATGGATTGTGTTCGGGATTTGGCTTCGGGGGATAAGCCGGCGATTCATATTACTCACTGTCAATTCTCTGCGTTCAGGGGATCTGATTGGAATAATATGCGGTCGGGTGCTGCTCCAATTGCTAAATATATGAATGCTCATCCGCACGTCACGATGGATTTGGGACAGATTGTTTTCACGGACACCACCACAATGACAGCGGATGGTCCGTTTCAATTTAATCTCTTTAAATTATCGGGAAATAAATGGGTTAATCACGATGTTGAAACAGAGACAAGTGGTGGCATTGTACCCTTTCGTTATCGCCGAAAAAGCTATGTGCACGCCACCCAATGGGCTATCGGTCTTGAATTGGCGCTTCTCATTGAGAGCCCGTGGAAGATCTTTTTAACCACTGATCACCCGAATGCTGCACCCTTTTTCACCTATCCGAAGATCATCACATGGTTACTGAGTAAAGCTGCTCGAGATCACATGCTCCACCGAATTAATCGGAAAGCTCGGCGACGATCGCTTCTCCCCAGCATTGAACGAGAATACGATCTTTATGAATTAGCAATTATGACCCGCGCAGGAATTGCGCGAGCGTTAAATCTACCGAATAAGGGCCATTTAGGTGTAGGGGCGGATGCTGATGTAGCGGTTTATGATCTGACCCCCGACATGGTGACAACACTGGATCCCGAGCAACTGGAGAACGTGTTTCATCGTTCAATGTATACGATTAAAGGAGGCGAGATCGTGGTGAAGCAGGGGGATATTGTGAAATCAGTTAATGGATCCACGTATTGGACCGATATTCACACGAAGGAACCTTTGAAGGTCGAAGCAGACGTGAAACGCCGGTTTGCCCAATACTGGACGGTTCAATACGAGAACTATCCGATACCTGAACGATATCTGCATTCCTCGCGTCCAATTCCTATTCACGCGGAGGTGTAATCGATGTACACGTTAACCCCAAAACGCGCGTTTACTGTGCCTATCGACGCAAGTCGTATCACTCCTGACCAATTCGAGACAAAGACGGTTCCGGAGATTGCCGCGCTGTTGCTCTGGGAAGGGAATCGTAAAATGCGTCTTGATCAACTCTTCACGATTGAAGCTGATACGCTCTCTGCTGATACGATTCGATTGCATGGAGATCTCACGTCAGTGAAGAAGGTGGGAGCCAAGATGAAGCGTGGACATCTGCTGATTGAAGGGGATGTCGGAATGAGACTGGGTGAAGACATGACCGGGGGCACGATAACAGTATCCGGAAATGCGGATTCCTGGGTAGGTCTGAATATGAAAGGGGGCACGATTGAAATTCACGGACACGCCCGTGATTATGTGGGCGCTGCGTATCGAGGTAGTAATGCAGGGATGGAAGGTGGTCACATCATCGTCCAGGGGAATGCGGGAAAAGAAGTGGGGTGTTACATGCAAGATGGATTCATCACGATTCATGGCAACGTTGATACCTTTGCAGGAGTACACATGAAAGATGGCACGATCCATGTTAAAGGTGACTCATTGGGTCGAGTGGGGGGCGAAATGCTTGGAGGTAAAATTGTGATTGAAGGTTACGTTCCCAGCGTGTTACCCTCCTTTAATATCATGGGAATTAGACAACGTGTACGAGTCGGAGAAGTGCGAATTCCTGGTCCATTTTATTTGTTTACCGGAGACCTTGCTGATAGAGGGCAGGGACGAATCTACCTTGCACAACAAGCCAATCCCCATCTTCACGTGTATGAAAAATACTTAGTGTAAGATTCTGCTTTATTCAAAACCACAAACAAAGTGCAAAATAGGGTGCCAAGTCAGCGCCAAGACAGAGCATGGTGGCGAGTAGCTTTTTATGAATTGAGGCATTATCATCTAATAGAAGTGAGGCGCATGTTGCAAGGGACATTGAATACTAATGCGTGGGAATTAGTCACGCGATTTCGAAAGCAGCCAGATCTCTTTGGCGTCCAGGTCAGCGAAAGTAACCAAGGAGCACAGATAATTGACGTGGGAGTGAATACGAAGGGTGGTTTTGATGCTGGAAGCCTGGTGACGGAAATCTGTTTAGGTGGCTATGGGCAGGCGTACATTCGTTTCCAACAGTATGGACGGAATACTCTTCCTACCATCCAGGTTTCTACGGATCATCCCGTTGTCGCGACGCTAGCTTCGCAGCTGGCAGGATGGCGCATAACAGTGGGGTCCTATCATGCGATCGCTTCTGGACCCGCCCGCGCGTTGGCTCGTAAGCCTAAAAAATTGTTTTCGAAAATTCAGTACAGTGAAATCGCTGAAAAAGCAGTTATCGTTCTTGAAGCCTCAGAAATCCCGACTGAAGAAGCGATATCCTTCATTGCATCGACATGTGGTATTTCTATTGAACACTTATGTGTGATCGTGGCTCCCACGAACAGTGTCGCGGGATTAACCCAGATATCAGGGAGAATCGTAGAGACCGCCATCCATAAACTAATGGAGCTGGGATTTGACCCAAATAGGGTCTGCTATGGCATCGGGTCAGCACCCATTGCCCCTCTAGCTCATGATGAGGCGGATGCGATGGGACGGGCGAATGATATGCTACTGTATGGTGGAGTTGCGTATCTTACTGTTGATTGGACATCAGACAATCGCGAATTGATGGATATTGTGCATCAAGTGCCGTCAGTCATGTCATCAGATTATGGTAGACCCTTTGCTGAAATTTTTGCATCGGTGGATGGCGATTTTTATAAGCTGGATCCCCATCTCTTTGCTCCCGCCGTGATAGTTGTGAACGATATAGCGTCGGGTGAGACATATCGGGCGGGATATGTGAATAACGAGGTTATAGAGGAATCGATACGTTTTCGTAATCTCTTGTAGCTAGTCGCTTGCAACGCTAATGGGATCGCTGGTAACAGGTGGACCCGCAATTTCTTGAATTAATTTGGGAATTAATGAGGTGTAGTGGACCGACATAATGTGGACTCCTGCACAGAGTTTTGACTTCATGAGTTCTTGTACAAAGGGGACGAAGAAGTCTAAGTTAATTTGATCGTATCGTTCCCGTTTTTCTGTTTTTGTGTAACTACCTTGTTTTACGTTATTGAAGGCTTCCATTAACTCGGAAGGTACTGATACACCAGGAACATGGGCATTGAAGTAGTTCGCGGTCCCAAAGTTTTTCATCGGAAAGATACCAACGAGGATGGGTATCTCGAAAACTTTGAACATGCGGAGAAAGTCAAGGGTTTTATTAATGTCATAGCAGACTTGGGTTTGGATGAAATCAGCGCCATTCTCAATTTTGCGAACGATTTTCAAGATTTCCGGCTCAATAGGGTTTGAATTGGGGTTAGCGCCAACGCCAATATTGAATTGAGGTTTAGGACCCAGGATTTCATTCCCATTCAAGTCTAAGCCTTCATCCACCATTTGCCGGATCATGCCAACAAGGACTGTGCTATCGAGATCGAAGACGGGCTTGGCGTTCGGCATATCCCCGAGCAGGGTGTGATCGCCCGTTAATGCCAGGACATTTTTGATGCCTAAAGCTGACGCACCGAGTAGATCACTGGTCAGAGCGATACGGTTTCTGTCAGAACACCGGAGTTGGTATACTACTTCCAAGCCGGTCTGCTGTTGTACCAAATACGAAGCGACGAGACTTGAGAAACAGGCACATGATCCAGGATTGTCGGTGACATTGCAGGCGGTAACATAATGCTTTAAAATTTTAGCTTCTTCAACAACATCGGTGATATCCGTGGTTTTACGAGGTTCAAGCTCTCCGGTAAAAATGAATTTTCCAGAGCTAATCTCTTTCATGAGTGTTGAGTATTGGGTGTGAACCAATGACATTCATCCTCACTTCGTGGTTGCAGAGGTACTTTTCTCATCTTTCAGAGCTTGGAGAATAAGCTCAGTAGTTTCATCAGGCCCTAACAACGGGCTACTTTTAATCTTCATATGGCTTGGAATCGCATCGATTCCACGAGGATATGCCTGTAAGCCAAACTGTTTAGGGGCACGAATTTTTCGAAAGAGCTCCATACGTCCTTGAATTCGAAGGCGATCCCAGATCAAAGCCCATGCACAATCACGTACATACCCCCCAACTTCACATTTGCCCTGCATCATTCCACCGCACGGTCCATTGAGTAAACCTTTCGCACAGCGAGTGACCGGGCAGATACCCGCAGTTTCTCCAAGATAACACTCACCACATGCTTTACATCGCTCATAATAGAGACCGATACGCTCTACTTTGCCAAGAAAGTGCGTGTCTAACCCAGGAAAACAGGGTTTTTCAATGACGTCAGAGAGCGTTTGAATCCCGGCACCACAGGCCATAACTAAGACCGCGCCATAATCTTTTTCTACTTTTTTGATTTTCCGCCAATCACGTTTAGCCAATCGTTCGTCGCAAGGCGTTTCAATCATCATAGTGTCAACAAACCAGCGTCCCCGAAGCTTATCCGCGAGTTCCGTTACCTGTTTCTCGCCTCCAGTTTGAACTTCGGTTGCACACGTTCCACAGCCAATGATTAAGACATGGGTATAGGGGCGGAGGAACCGCATAATCTCTTCCAGAGGTTTCTGAGTAGTAATAATCATCTCAAGAGACCTTCAATCTTCCTCATAAAAACCTGGTCACATCAAATCTTTACAGAGTTAGTTGTGACTAACAGGATTTGATATCGATTATATTTGTATATGATGTATGCTTTGTTCAACTTTTTTCTCTACTATATAGGTTTTATGAAAGTTCCATTCTGAATCTCGACAATAGAATAAAAGAGGTCGAGAGGTTATCTTGTAGCATTTGACAATGGGCGAAGGGGACTGGGGCCTAGCTTTTTTAATTGTTGAGTGAAATCCGTCATTACATCCGCTAATCTTTTCCCTTCACCGGCGGAGATCCACTCAAGTCTTAATCGAGTTGGGTCAATTCCCGCTTCCTTTAGCCATTGGTGTACACGTTGCACTCGTTCCTCAGCTTGGAGATTACCTGAGGTATAATGGCAATCGCCGATATGGCATCCGCCAATCAACACGCCATCAGCGCCTTGGAGTAGCGCTTGGAGAATATATTTTTCATCAATTCTTCCTGTGCACATGACGCGGACGATTCGAACATTG
>JAOZHK010000259.1 GCA_026014905.1 Candidatus Bathyarchaeota archaeon | reverse complement strand
AGGATGCTCGCAATAGCTACCATTATGGACAGAAACGCGGTCTCCGCTTTAACGAACTTTGATGAAACTCTGCTCAACGATGTCGTAGCTTCTGACAGCGATCTCGATCGTTTAAACCTCTATGTTGTCCGCCAACTCAAGTATGGCATTGAACGCAACATGTACCGAGAAATGGGCTTTAGGTCATCTAAAGAATTTCTTGGCTATCGAATCGTGACGAAAAACATTGAGAACGTTGGTGATAACGCCGTGGGTACGGCGAAGAACATCTTGGCACTCAAACAGATGATTGACCAAGAACTGTTGTACTTACGCGATCCCCTTGATGAAGAAGTATATGTTGGCGTTCTCGAATTCACCTCCTTCTGCCGTCGTCTACTTGAAGACTCTTTGAAGGCGTTGTTCAAACGGGATTATCCGATTGCAGACGAGATCATATCGCTCTTCATGTCGACTGGCCTGGAACTTGAAAAAGAAGCCGTCAACCTGATGTTATCCAAGACGATGGATCCCAACGTGACTTCCGTTCTAAGATTAGTACTCGACAACGCCAGGAAAATGATGGAGTACGGTCGAGACATAGCGGAGGTGACGCTCAATCGGACCGTGGAAGAGATAAGCACATTGTAGACCCTGAGAACTCCGCATTTAACGCTGAATAAAATATACGAATCCTATAGATACTTTCCTTGAACATATATCCATTACCCATGTTTTATATTTCTTCTATTCATCTACAATACCGACGAGCATCGACCAGTGAAATTAACACGCGCGCGACGTTCAACTGATCACCTTAGACTTCGTTGACTAGCTAGCTAGGTAAGATGTCTAACATTCAACGTGAATGAGGTACGATCATGAAAGATACCCTGGAGTCGAAACTGATCAAATTCGATACAATCCTCGTCCTAGCGCGCGCTAAAGCTAGCTAGCCATACGCACATCATGTGGAGTATTTGTGATTTCCAATCTCGTAGATGTATATTTGAGCTTTAAAATCGGCATTTAATGGTCTCCAACCCTGAAAGGTAAAGTAGTGGGAAACCACTCGAGCTCCCGGCTTTAACTCCTTTTCAAGTTTTTGTTTCAACCTGTTGTTCGTTCCTTGTAAAAGGTAAAGGGTCACGACATCGGCCTCACTGAGGTCCTTACGAAAAAAGTTACCCCAGACAACTTCCACATGACCCCTCAATTGTAAAACCCTTGTCCTCCATCTTGTCCACATAATCCATAGAGGATTCGCTTCTACTCCGACTGATCTAGCGTGAAACTCTTTGGCAGCAGTTATTATGATCCTGCCATCACCAGAACCAAGGTCATACACTACATCACCGTTTTTTACCTCTGCCATCGACAACATCATCCGTACATTGTCCATCCGCGTCGGAACCCAAGGCGCACCGATGAGAGTCGGCACAAATAAGAAGAGTACCACAATCAAAATAATAACTATGAGAATCCAGAATCCAGTCAATATGACCATCACCCTACCGCTAACGAAAAAAGGCTTGCACGCCTCCTTAAAAAACATCTCTCAACCCAAATCGGACTACAGGTGTGTATGGGTTGATGGATAGCTTGCTAGCCATTTTTAAAAACTTACACTTTTCAAGTATTTTCTTATAGTACCTCGTCAACTCTAAACAGCTAGCTAGTTTTTTTAGCGCCTATGACGAGGAACCAAGCTATTCGATCGCCATCATTGAGTTCTCTATAGTGCTCCTCGATGTCTTTTTTCTTTGGTACTGGCTCTTCAAAATCCGTGATGTTGAACCCGTTACGTATGAGACGGGTGATATACTCTGAGAGAGGTCTGTGGAAGCCGTAGACTGGGGAATTATCATAAATTCGCCATTCTTCAACACTTCGATCAAAGTACCGATCAACCTTCCAATACAGCCAATCCTCCCGCCTATGACTGTCCACCGGTTTTTTTACCCATCCTTTTACGGATGGACTTGTAAAACATGGATGCATAATTGAAAACACAAGTTTTCCTCCTTTTTTTAGCACTCTATGCAGTTCTTGAAAGGCTTGATTCAGGTCCTGAAGGTCACTGAGAACAATGTTGGATACTGTGGCGTCAAAGGTTTCATCAGCGAACATTGAGAGCTTGCATAAGCTACCAACATGATACTGAATGTTCAAAGGTTTGTGTTTCTCCTTCGCTTCAGCGATTTCAATAAATCTTTTTGATACATCTACGCCCGTCATTTTCGCTCCTTTCGTGGACAAAAGCCGACATAGGTATCCGTTTCCGCAACCTGCGTCCAAGATTCGTTGATCCCTTACGTGTCCAAGTATATTTTGAAGCGAGGGATCGATTATGTATTGCCGATTCCTATCACCCAAATCCGTGTAACGTTTGTCCCATTCATCGGCAAAACGATCCCACGCCTCACCAACCATGTGATCGCTTATGTCAAGATCTTTAGAAAGAAAGTGTCGACTTGTATAATCTAAGGTGATCTCTTGTTCAGCACTCAGTCCCCGTTTTTCTCTAAGCCGTTGAGGACGTACTTGCCAAGGATGCCTCCCATTGTACTCTAATCTATCGAGAGCGGGATGCCGTTCATTACACTGGGAGCATCTGAATGAATAATATCCCTGCCACTGCCAAAAGGCGTCCTCAACAAACCGATTGCCCTTACCACAAGATATACAGATGAACTTTTCACTCTCATCACACCACGTGATTCCATTAAAATGTCTTGGCTTCCCGCAAACATCACAAATAAATCGCCAATGCCACTCACATCTTGGAAAATCACTTGTCAAATCAAAACACGCATCTCGAAGGGGATACGTTCCATCAGTTGAGTGAATCAGGTCACAATATTTACATATCATGTAGGCCACCGTACTTAGATGTCCAGTAAAGAAGAAATTACAGAGGTCATGCGTTATATTAGTTTTATTTCTTGAGTGTACTAACAAGCTTTAACGTTAACCCATAGAATAACAATAGCATATATTAGTGAATACGCAGTTTAAACCAGTTCATCAGACTATATCAACGGTGAAAGAAGATGAAGTTTGGAATAAATATTTCAGGGATATTCCCTAAAGCCAAGAACTTTCCCTTAAGCCTCTTCATAGATGTTGCGACGCTCTCAGAAGAACTCGGCTACGATGGATTCTTTATTCCCGATCACTTTAATCTCCCTCGATCCAGCGAATGCGCTGAGCCCTTCACGACCCTCGCCTATATTGCTGCTAAGACAGAAAAAATAATGCTGGGCACAATC
>JAOZHK010000256.1 GCA_026014905.1 Candidatus Bathyarchaeota archaeon | reverse complement strand
GTCATCAATGAATAGTATTCCAAAATCTTTTAAAAGGCTTCGCTATAGATTGGATAAATAAAAAAGGTGAACAAAATGGCAATGAGAGGCATGAGATTATTTGCTGTTGTCGCGATAGTCATAATTGTTGGTGGAGTTGCTGCCTGGTTGTATTATAGCCAAGGCGTGGAACATAAATTAGTAGTTATTCACCCGCACAGTGCGGCTTTTGCTGACTACGTTGTTGATGATTTCGTTGATTGGGTTGAAGAAACCCAAGGGTATACCATTACCGTGAGTCAACAAACTCCTGGTGGATCCGGCATTGTGTTAGAGCAAATATTTGCCTGGGAAGGGATACCGGAGGCAGACATCTATTGGGGTGGAGGAAACTTTAACTTTGAAGAAGCTGCGAATCTTCATTCATGGTCGCCAACTCCAACTAATGACAGTCTCCTGTTACCCTACACGACTGCTAATGACGCTGATATAGATGCTGAGTTTAATGGTTGGGCGATGAAAGAATTTAATGAAGACGAGGACACAGAGAATCCGGTATTCTATGCTGCAGCTTTAAGTGGATTTGGCTTCATGTGGAATACAGAATATCTAGCGGCGAACAATCTATCTACTCCAGAAACTTATTCAGACCTTTTAACTCCCCAATACCATGATCATATTGTAATGTGCAATCCTAAGACTTCAGGCTCTACTACAGCTTCAGTACTTGGCATGACCCAATTTCTGACCGCTGAAGAAGGCTGGACACAAGCTTTGTCCTATTGGGGTAACCTCACAGGTAACGTCGGTCTTTTCGTAACGGAAAGCGAGGATGTTCCAGCGAAAGTTGTTGCTGGAGAATACGGTGTTGGAATTTGTCTTGATTATTATGCTTTTGATCCGCTAAGAGAAGGCTCACCAGTTGGATTTGCGTACTGGCCAACCACTGTGAGCCCGGATCCCGCTGCGATACTCAAGGGCGCTACCAATTTAGAAGAAGCGCAACTTTTCATGGATTACATTACAAGTGAACGGGGCCAAACGGCTGTCAGCTATTATCGACTACCAACGCGCGAAGATGTAGTCACAACTGATCCTGTCGTAAATCCATTCAACCTAACGCAATTTTCAACGCTCATTCCAGATTATGATGTTGATCTTCACAACAGTCTCTTCAGTAGAATACGTCAAGTCACTAATGATTGGCTCGTGACTAACCACGCTGCGGCAATGGAAGCATATGAGTTAATCAAGCAGTGCGAAGAAGAAAACACAGTCGGCACCAATTATCAAAATGCAGTAGCTGCCTTTAACGCAGTTCCTGAGAATGTCGATACATTGGATGAACTCAAATCAGTTGATTACCGGGACAGTGCGGTGCAAGAAGGTTGGGAAAACTGGGGCGCAGCACAATTTCAGGAAGCTATAGATGAAGCAACGCTAGAACTGGCAGGATAACATTTTCCCCTTTTTCTTTTTTATTATTCAAGATATGCATGTATCTGAATCTGTCAGGCATGTAAGATTGTTATGGAATGCATGCATCACAATTGTCTATGTCGAAAGTCTTGTCTAACCGCTGATGAACTTGGCATAAGAGTCTTTTTTCGCGAATTATTTGGCATGCCCTGCAATATTGTCGTGTGATCTGACGTTGAGATAGGTTGCTGTTTGCGAGGCCCATCGCGAGGGTCTGAGTAATTTTATTTATTTCGTTGATCTCTTCGATATTCACTGCTCGGCCCCTAACATGTCGAAGATACTGGCTGACAGCGGACTGGGTGATTCCCAGTAAAGAAGCGATGTCATCCTGTTTTAAATGGTAGGATGAGCTCAATTCTTGGGCGACAAGTGCGCGAAGGGCAGGGACTACCGATCGAACAGCGAATTCGCAGGGAAAAGGCAAATTATGCTACTCCTTGCTGAAGCATATTGTAAGCAAGATTCAAGGATTCGGCAATCGCTTTTCCTTTCTCAGTGATTTTCCATAGGATCGGTTTTTCTTCTTTTGCAATGTGTTGTTTGTAGCGGAGTTGTTTCAGATAATCGTAAACACGTCTCACACTGACGCCAACTTTTTCACTGATGTCTTTAACTGGTAAGGCCTCTTTGATTAAGGCTTTAAAGATCTGTGATTCGATGGGAGACAGTTTTCGGGTGGGTCGCCGTTTCGTAGCAAAGTAGACGACGTGTCCGGAGAACTCGGATTTTACGACGAGTCCTTGTTCTTGGAGGCGGTTTAAACTTCGATAGACGGCGTTTTTTGGAATAACTTCGGTGAGCTCGTTGTAGCTGTGAGGATTCGAATAGAGGGCGCGTAACACTTCTTCATCATTGCCATTTGAGTGCAATGGATACTGCTGGAGTTCGCTGTTGGTGAGGATGTTGAGAATGTTTTTACCAGTGGTGGTGATGTAGTAGCGTTCGTCTTGCTGATGAATTAGACCCGTTTCGATTAACGGTTGGATGTGTTTGTCGCGGGCTTGATTTAGGCTTAAGGGTGAATCCATGGTTTTAAGGGTTTCATAAATTTCGAGTAGTGATGTTGGTTTTTCCAGAAGCATTTCTAAGATTTTGTGTCGAGAGTCGGGTTGAGCTGCTTTTAAGAGTTTGATGAGATTTGGTTTGTTTTGTAATGCAGTGTACTCGTCACGGTATTCTCTTTTTAGCTTCCAGATTTCACATAGCTCGATACACATAATGGGGCTCGATGGTCTGCAATTTTCGCAGATTTCTTGGATCTCTTTGAGAACGGCTTCTGACCCCTGTCCGTATTTTAGTTTATTGAGGATTTCGGTGTAGGTGCCGTTCTCTTGCGGGGTATATAACATAGGTCATATGACATATGTCATTCCTTATAAACGTTTCTCCACATCACTTAACGAGATCAATGCTGCAGAAATGCTCCGTCAAGGACCTAAATAAACGCATAATTAGCATGCAGTCGAGAACTTATATCTTATATTTTTGATAATTAAGGCAGAAAGCCTCATCGCTGCGCTGATAACTCTTATACGCTTCTAAAATGATGTGGAAAGCTTCATGGTAATCACTAGCTAGATAGAGTAATTCCACATCGTTCTGATCTAAAAGTTCATTTTTCAGAGGCCACTGTTTAATCCAGTGCACAAGATCCTTCCACATCTGTCCTAACAGAATGATCGGAATATGACAAGTATGCTGGACTTGCATGAGTTGCCACGTATAAAATAATTCAAGGAGGGTGCCAACGCCTCCAGAAGCTACAATGACAGCATTTGAATATCTCATGAAGGTATCGAGGCGATTAGAAAAGTGGTTGAATTCTGTTTTAATATCGAGGTGATGAGCTTCTCGCTCTTCACGTGGTAAATGAATCTTCAATCCAATTGAATGCACTTCTTTGGTCATTCGACCAGCATGATGGCCTTCACTGGCTGCATTCATGAGTCCTGGACCGCCTCCGGTAACAAGGTCCATACCCTCTTCTGAGATCATTTTCGCTAATTCAAAGATTGATTGGTAAACGGGGGAGTCTTTAGTGAGTCGTGCTGATCCGAAAATAGCAACTCGGAAGTGGCTTTTATCAATCCGTTCGTCAATGTCCGCTCGCATGATACTATTATATTACGCGAATTTTATTTGTTCCTTTCGTTATAATCAGCAGTTATACAGCAGCTCAACATATTCTCATGAAGTACCACGTAGCCTACGGAAAATAGAACATTAAAAAAGAAAAATCCGATCTATTTTTACACACGCGTGCGCGTATGCATGGGTTCACGTTTTACGCCGTGTATGTACTTCGTTAAATCTTAATCCCGAACCCAAAACCTAAATCACTAGGGCTTGTTAGCTCTACTCGCGCGCGCGCGAAAAATTTGTTGGGCTATTCTTGAAGGGTTAATATATGTCTGTATTATCCAGCATTTGGCTCACAATCCAACGCATCTATTACATTTGCTGTTTAAAGTATCGTATGTGGCGAGCAAAACGGGTTATGCAACAGAGAAAAGCAAGTTAAATTGATAGCGCGCGCGAAAGTTAAACAAAATTAACTGGCTATTGCCGACTGACAATCATGTTTTAACCTAGTACTCATGGGTTTGGGTTTGGGGTTAAATCTTGATCCATGCCACATGAACCGCGTCACTAGTTTGTTGGATCACTGATTCCATAACTTGAGCTGGGGCGAGACCAGCTTCAACAGCGACTTTCATGATCGAAAGGTGTGAAACCATAACCTTTCCATTCTCTTCATAAACCACAAAGCTACACGGGAACAAGTTTCCAATGTCCATTGAGACATCAAGCGCCATCTTCGCAAGGTGTGGAGCACATGCAAGGATCATAGTGTAACGAGGGTACTCATTTAACCCTAATTTTTTTCTTAGGATTTCATCAATCGATTTTGTCAACAGGACACTCATATCGGCACTCGTAATGGCATTTTCCACATGTCTGACTGCTGTCTCAAAATCCATCGCAACTTCTTTTTTTAAAATTTCCACCACTTGACTCACCTCCCTACCTCAATACCTTGGAATCATAATAGGTTTGTGACCTTCATGCTATCTACGCATCGCTGATAGTCTTTGAGTATGTTGGAGAATAATACCGTCTCGCCTCGACGGGTCCCCAGGTACCTGCTGGATAAGTGTGAAGTGGATTCTTGATTGTGATAAGTTGATCATAGATTTGCCAGGCTGTTTCCACTTCATCATAACGAACAAAAAGGGTTTGATCGCCTAATATCACAGATTGAAGTAAGGTTTCATACGCGTCAGGAAGTTCGCCGAATGTCTCAGCATATCGAAAGTGGAGACGCTGAGTCGACAGAGTTATCGGTTGACCAATTGTTTTGACTTGAAATTGGAGATCAAAACCTTCGTTGGGTTGCAGGGTAATTATGATGGCATTGGGCTCAATTGGACATGATGAGTTGAGAGGTTCGAAAAGAGACACTGGAGCGCAATGAAAATTCACGATGATCTGAGTTATTTTGCGTGGGAGACGTTTTCCTGTGCGAAGGTAAAACGGGACTCCTTTCCATCTCCAATTCGCGATTTCAAGTTTAACGCTGACAAAGGTCTCGGTTGTCGAGTTCGAGGAAACACCTGATTCATTTTGGTAGTCGTTCACTCTTTGTCCATCAATGTCTCCTTCTGAATACTGCCCAAAGATCACATCCTGAGTCTGAATGGGTAAAGTTTGTCGGAGGACTTTCACTTTTTCATTTCGGATATCGGAGGCTTGGAACGAGGCAGGGGATTCCATGGCTATTAATGTCAGGAGCTGGGTGAGGTGGTTTTGCACCATGTCTCGGAGAGCGCCTGTTTGATCATAATAGCTTCGTCCTTCGATTCCTACGGTTTCAGCTACTGTTAACTCGACGCTTTCTATGTGTTCCCGATTCCATAAGTGCTCAAAAAACGCGTTGGCAAATCGGAAAATGAGTAGGTTTTGAACGGTTTCTTTGCCAAGATAGTGGTCAATACGATAAATTTGAGTCTCGTCATAGTATCGGTGAACAAGTTGATTCAGGTTTTTCGCGGATTTGAGGTCGTGACCAAATGGTTTTTCCAAAACAAGGCGTGTCCATCCGGAACTCGTGTTTAAACACTGTTGCCCAAGGCTTGCAAGAGTTTTGGACAGGGCAGCAGGGGGTAGGGCTAAGTTAAATACGCGGTTTCCTGGTAGCTCATGTTTTTGTTCCAAGCCTAAGATACGCTTCGTTAATACTTCATAATCATGGGCAGTCCCTCCATGAATGGACTGATAGTAGAGCGATTGCTCGCACCATGACGTATAGTGATCATCGGATACGCCATTAGCTTCTAGACTTGATCGAGCTTGATTCCGGAAGTCTTCTTCGCTTAAGGGTCGCCGTGCGACTCCTAAAATAACGCTGTTGTCTCGTCTTTCGCCGTGTGAAAATATATTGTATAATGCGGGTAATAGTTTTCGTTTCGTGAGATCGCCGGTAGCACCAAAAATGATGAAGAGCGTTGGCTCGAGATCAGGTGTCGACATCTTAGTCTTCCTTGCTTTTGACGGCGTGGCCTCCAAATTGCTGTCTCATAACAGCTAGCAATCGATCGGAGAATGATTCACGATCTCGGGATCGAAAGCGTTGGAGGAGAGCTAGTGTAATCACTGGTGCTGACAGATCTTTATCGATGGCCTCAAACACTGTCCATCGTCCTTCACCTGAATCCGACACGTACGGTTCAATGGATGAAAGGTCGGTGTCTTCCGCTAAAGCTCGTGCAGTTAGATCGAGTAGCCATGATCGCACAACACTACCGTATCGCCAGATCTCGGCGATCTGATGAAGATCCAAGGTAAACTCTTCCTTCCGTTTGAGTAATGCAAAGCCTTCAGCGTAGGCTTCCATTAATCCATATTCAATGCCGTTATGCACCATCTTGACAAAATGACCTGCTCCATTCGGTCCGACATGACCCCATCCTTGGTCTGGTCCCGGGGCAAGAGTCTCTAAGATTGGACGTAATCCGTTAACAATCTCCTTTTCGCCTCCGACCATCATGCTATACCCTTCGGTTAATCCCCAGACGCCTCCACTGGTTCCAACGTCAACGTAGTGTAATCCAGCTTTTTTGAGCATGTCTGCTCTTCGAACAGTGTCTTTGTAGTTTGAGTTTCCGCCATCAATGATGACGTCATTTGGCTCCAATAGTGGGATCAATGTGTGAAGTGTCTTTTCAACAGGAGCACCCGCGGGAATCATTAACCAAAGATGTCGCGGCGCATGTAGTTTTTGCGTCAACTCCTCAAGAGAATACGCGCCGATAGCGCCATGTTTTACGGCTGCATCCACCGATTTTGCGGTTCGTGCATATCCAACGACTTGATGTCCGTTTTTTATTAGTCGAATGGTCATATTACGTCCCATTCGGCCAAGACCTATGATACCTATTTTCATGTTCTATTCCTCATTTCTATTGAATTTTTTTATCATTTTAATGAGTGACAATAAATTGCCTCTAACATCGGTTTTTAAGTTAATTCGAATAATTCGCCGACCGAGCTGAGAAAGTGCTTGGTAATCGCCCAGAGCTTGAGCCTGGATCAGTTTTCCGAAGGTGAACGTGGTTTCGGGAACTTGTATATCCTGAGGGGATTCATCGATGAATTGAAGGAAGAGCCCTGAATTGGGGCCACCTTTATGTAGTTGACCCGTTGAGTGGAGGAACCGGGGGCCATATCCCGAGGTCGTAGCTACCTTTAGCTGAGATACAAACGCTGAGCGCATAGCTTGGAGGATTTCCGTAATCTCTGGCGTGGGGGCTATATACGCTTGGATGCCGATATAATCATTATCTCGAACTTGGGCCATCCACTGTTTTAATGCTTCCTGAACGATTTGAGGTTCATCCATTCCGACCGTTTGCACAGAGGAGTCGATTATCGTGCCTTTTTGTGTCTTCTCCATCATCTCTCGCGCTAAGTCCTTTGCCATCTGTACATTCGGTTGATTAAATGGGTGAATACCTAACACCGCGCCCGCTGCCGCGACGGCGATTTCCCAATAAAAAATTTCTTGACTTACGTTCAAGGGATCTTTCAGCGTCACACGTATGATGGGATACCCCATCTTCTCCAAAATATTGCTTGTCTCGTCATATTGGCTTCGATCAGTTTCCGTTTGCAAATAGACGAAGACTCGATCATTACCATAATCGATCGACGCTGATACCGGCTCGTTGACAATCGGAATAATTCCTGTTCCGTTTTTACCGGTACTCTCAGCGATTAATTGCTCGATCCAGACGGGTAGACTTTGAATCGAAGAGGACGTGAAAAATGTAATTTTATCACGCCCTTGAAGCGCTAATTCGCCCAATGCAGCTCCTAATACGAGACCTGATGCCTCTTCACTCGGTACACAAAATGCACAATTTTCCGACATGATCCATGCGCGATCAAGGAATTGATGTATGTCCAAACCGATGAGTGCCGCGGGAACTAACCCAAAGGTGGCGAGCGCCGAATACCGCCCTCCAATATCTGGCGGCGCATTAAAAACTCGACGAAATCCTCTCTTTTTCGCCAAGTCCACGAGGGGGGTATTAGGATCGGTAATAGCGATGAAGTGCTGTCCGCGATTTCCATCCGTTTCACCGATCCGATGCCAGAAGTACCGGAAGAGGGAGAGAGTTTCGGTTGTGGTGCCAGATTTACTGGCAACGATGAACAGCGTTTTCGTGAGATCAATTGTGTTTTCGACTTGAAGGACGGCCGATGGATGGACGCTATCGAGCACGATGAGCTCGGGAAAGTCAGGGGCATTGCCAAAGATTTGTTGATACATCTCAGGGGCGAGGCTCGAGCCCCCCATCCCTAATAACACAACGTGTTGAGTACCTTCTGCCTTGATTTCTTGGGCAAACGCTGTGTACTCGGTAAGTGTATTATGACTGAGTTCAGGTAAATCCAGCCATCCCAATCGATCGGTAATTTCAGGAACTGGATGAGGGAACCATAGTGTTGGATCTTTGTTCCATAACCTGCGAAGGAAGTCGCCGTCTTTCCAATCTTTCAACCGCTTATTGACAGCTGATTGGTAAACTCCAAGGTTTATCACCCGATCATCGACTTCTTTCTTCAAAATTACTGTCTGTTTTTCCGACACGGTGTTTAATACCTTCTCATATGAGTTGAGAAAAGCCGTTACTCCATCGCGCTGTAACTGCGTGGTAATCGCGTTTAAATCGATGCCGATTTCTCGTAACTGCTTGAGAGCTGCTTCAGCTTCTTCTATCCCGCTCTCTAACGAGGATAATGCCTGTCCATGATCGCGAAACTTATTCAGTGTCGTGGGTGGTAAGGTATTCACTGTATCGGGTCCAATGATTTCTTCAACATATATGACATCGGAATAGTCAGGGTTCTTGGTACTTGTACTCGCCCAAAGCACGCGTTGCACATGGGCTCCGCGACCGACTAACGCTTTCCATCGAGTGCCGCTGAATTTCTCTGTAAATCGCTTGTAGGCTGTTTTCGCGTTTGCAATAGCAATTTTTCCCTTCAGAGAGGGGGCTTCAGGCGCTGAGATCTCGTCGAGTTGTTGGTCAACCACCCGATCGATTCGGCTTAAAAAGAATGAAGCAACGCTAGCTACTTTATCGGGTGTCGGGCAGCGTTCTAACCCACGGAGATAGGCGTCTGCGACGGCTTCATAATGCTCGAGAGAAAACATGAGCGTGACATTCACGTTTATACATTCAGCGATCAGGGTTTCAATCACCGGGATCCCTTCCGGAGTCGCGGGTACTTTGAGCATGACATTTGGATGATTGATGAGGTTCCAGAGTCGATGCGCTTCTTTTAGGCTGCCTTCAGTATCGTACGCTAAATGGGGAGATAGTTCAAAGGATACAAATCCATCCACTCCGCTGGTCTCGTCGTAGATTGGGCGTAGGATATCGGCTGCGAGTTGAATGTCTTCAATAGCTAACATCTCAAATAATGTATTCGCTTCGATATGCGGATCTTTGGTGACCGCATCGAGGATGATGGTGTCATAATCTTGGCTGCCTGCAATGGCTTTCTGAAAGATTGTGGGATTACTAGTGACCCCTCGTAACCCATCCACATCGATTAACTGTTGCAATTCTCCGGTAGTGATTAAGCTTCGTCGGATATAATCAAGCCAAACCGATTGGCCGTATTTTTGTAATTCTCGTAAAGGATTCATAGTTCTTCGCTCTTGATGTATTATTTATCGAGTAATTTCATGACTCGACTTACAACATTTTCCACATTAAATCCCAATTCAGCGTATACAATATCTCCTTTCGCTGAGGCACCAAAACGGTTCAATCCAATGACGTCACCTCGTGAGCCGACGTATTTCGACCATCCTAGTGTGACGCCGGCTTCAATCGCCACTTTGGGAACCTCTGGTGGAAGGACTTGGAACTGGTAGTCGACAGATTGACGTTCATACAGCTCCCATGATGGCATGGACACCACTCGGGTTTGAATTCCTCTGTCCTGTAACGCATCGCGGGATGATAGAGCTAAATGGACTTCTGACCCCGTGGCGATTAATATGATGTCTGGCGTGCCAGAACTGGCTTCAGCAGCAATATAGGCGCCTCGTGGGACTCCGTCCTCAATGGGTGTGGTATGAGGATCGAGAACCGGTAATTTTTGTCGAGTGAAAATGAGGACGACGGGGCGCTTCTGCTCTATGGCTACTTTCCAAGCAACAGCGGTTTCATTAGCGTCGCTCGGGCGGATAACCGTTAAACCTGGAATCGCGCGGAGACTCATTAGGTGCTCAATGGGTTGATGCGTTGGTCCATCTTCGCCCAACCCAATGCTGTCATGAGTGAAAATGAAGATTACATGTGTTTGCATTAACGCGGCTAAGCGGATGGTGGGGCGCATATAGTCGGAAAATATCAAGAAAGTTGCTGTATAGGGAATAAAATTGCTGTGCAGGGCGATGCCGTTGGCGATGGCGCCCATTGCATGTTCTCTGACGCCAAAGTGTATATTATGGGCGCAGTCTTGGGAGAAGCCGAAATCTCCATATCCCGTTAGGATTGTTTTAGTTGACGGTGAGAGATCGGCTGATCCACCCACTATCACGTGGTGAGCTCCTTGACCTAAGGTATGCAGGTTCTGATTCAGGGTGTTTAACACTTTTCCAGAGGCATTCCTTGTTGCAATAGGACCGTCTTGAATCGTGAATAAAGGAATATACTTCTTCAGGTTGGCGGGCAGTGCGCCAGTACGCACTTGCTCAAATTGCTGAGCAAAATCCGGCTCTTTCGCGGCATACTCCGCGAAAAGAGTTCGCCACGCAGATTCTGCACGCTCCCCTTTTTGAACAGCCTGACGAAAATGGTTGATAGCTGGCTCAGGACGGAAGAATGAGGGTTCAAGAGGCCATCCCAATTTTTTCTTTGTGGCTGTTAACGCCTCTAGCCCGAGAGGTTCCCCATGAACTTTTGAGGTATCCTGCTTCGGGCTTCCGTACCCGATATGAGTACGCACAAGAATTAACGTTGGTTTATTCGTTATCGTTTGGGCTACTCGTATTGCGGCCTCAATTTCATCAAGATCGTTGCCATCAAGCACTCGGATGACATGCCAATTATAGGCTTCAAACCGTCGCTGCACATTCTCGGTGAACGCAATATCAGTTTCCCCTTCAATGCTGATATGATTGTCGTCATACAAGTAAATGAGTTTTCCAAGACCCAATGTACCTGCCAATGATGCCGCTTCTGAACTCACCCCTTCCATGAGGTCGCCGTCAGATACAAGGGCATAAATGTAATGGTCAATCAAAGAAAATTCTGGGGTATTAAAACAATTAGCTAACAATCGTTCGGCAATCGCCATACCTACGCCCATCGCGAAGCCTTGACCAAGGGGTCCGGTGGTCGCTTCCACACCAGGTGTAAACCCATACTCTGGGTGTCCCGGTGTTCTACTTTCCCATTGCCGAAACCGCTTCAACTCGTCAAGGGGTAACTCATAGCCATACACATGCAGAAGGGCGTAGAGAAGCGCAGAGCCGTGACCGGCCGAGAGAATAAATCGATCTCGATTAATCCACGCTGGATTCTGCGGGTTATGGCGTAGAAATCGATCCCATAACACATATGCCATAGGTGCCGCGCCAAGCGGTAAACCGGGGTGACCTGAATTCGCTTTTTCAACAGCGTCTACAGCTAGAAAACGAAGTGTATTAACACATAACTTATCAAGCTTATTCAACAGATGTATCACTAAGTAGACACTTGAAGTGCTCTCTGAAGGCGGGTGGTAAGTCGGGAGCGGAGGGATTCTCCATCCAATCCCCGTTTCATGAGTCGATCCAAGTCACGGACAAGAGATGTAAAGCCTCCGATATCGCGGATCCAGTTCTGAAAATCGCCACGGTTCATATGAAAGTCAATGGATTTCGTATCGAGGCTTCGAAGCTTAGTATAGAAATCCATAAGCGATATTGCATGTGTCCCGGTATACTGTCCGATATCAGAAAAAAAATAGAACGGTGTAAAGTTACCCTTATGATGTGAAGAATGGTTAGCAAGCGACTTTTGTGATGAATATACTTTACCGCATGTAGCACACTCATAACTCAAAATAAAATTCTCCTATAGTTGTTATTTGCATTCTACAATTACAATAATTTGTTTCTGAGATAAATGCCTTTTTTAAACATATACCGAAAAACCAAAAAAAAGGAAAAATAATGTACAAAATCACATGTTTGTATTTTAGTTAATGTTTATGTTCTTTATGAGTTGCTGCGTGCTCCGTTAATTCCGCTTTTGACCCGAAACTAGCACCACACATTTTACATACATTATCAGCCATTTTTAATCACTTATTTCTCTTTTTCGTAATTCTAACGCGCGCGAAGTATTATCTTTGCCCATATATGTACGGGATTCACTGTTGAGCTAATGCCGCAGCACCAATTACTCCCGCATCGCCCCCGAGTCCGGCTTTCACAAATCGAAGATTCTCAACTGAGGTTTTCAACGCTCTATTCCGAGTTAATTTCTCCACTTTCGCGATCATCATTGGTAATCCTTCTATAACGCCTCCACCAAAAACAAATAAACACGGATTAAATGCATTGATCATTCCAACAACTCCTGCTGAAAGATACAAACATGTCTCATTAACTAATTGACGAGCTAACAGATCATTGGCACGGTATGCCTGACTGACATGAGCAGCAGTAATGTCTTCAATACGGCCTGCTCGACGAGTAATCAACTCTCCTTTCTGGAGATCCCTTTGCACTGCTTCTTGTGCTCTTTCAGCTATAGCCCATCCCCCTGCATAGGCTTCCAAACATCCTTGATTCGGGCAATGACATTGTCGTCCATTTGTAATAATAGTTGTATGACCCAATTCACCGCCAGTGTTGTTACACCCCTCTAACAGGTGTCCCCCTGTTACAATGCCTCCCCCAATCCCCGTGCCAACAAATAACACAACAAGATCGGACACGTTTTTTCCAGCCCCAAATTGCCATTCGCCCCACGTAGCCGCGCGAACATCATTAACGACAACGACCGGTATATTCAACTGCTCTTCCAACTTGGCTTTCAAAGCGATGTTACGCCAATCTAAATTAGGAGCGTATCGAACGACACCGTTCAAATCCACTTGTCCCGCTACACCTATTCCAAGTGCTTGGGCGTCTGATTCGCTGACCTGACCAAGGCAGTTCTTCACACAGATAAGAATATCCGCGATTACTCCCTCAGGACCTTTTTCAACTGTAGTCGGATAAGTATGAACCGACATTATTTGGCCTCTCGTGTCAACGAGGGCGGTCTTAACTTTTGTTCCTCCTAGATCGACGCCGATAGTCAACACGTCGTTTGTCATTGTCTACCAACTTTAACGACTAATTTTTGGGCGTAAGTGATGTACTTTGTCTCAAGCATTTCTGGTAATTATTTAACATATCTTCAATCTGTTGGATAAGTCGATCTTGAGGTTGGAAACCAACGAGAACACCGACAGATCGGGCTTCACAAAAGAACATGAGGGTGGGGGTTCCCATCACTCCATAGTTACTGGCAAATTGCTGATTTTCCTGGCTTTCGAGAACATTGAATTTGGTGAACTTTAATTTGTTCTGATATTTTTTGGCTAACACTTGATATATGGGTTCAAGCCGTTTGCACCAACCACACGTGTCATGCCAAAAATCAATTATTACAAGGGTATCCGCGAGTAATACCTCGTCATTCCAATTGCTAATGGACAATTCCATAATACTCATAATTACATCTCCTTCTAATTACACTCCGTTGCTACTTAGTGTTTATGTACCGCTGGTTCCGAGCTATGCGGTTTCGATTGTTTTATAACATGACCCTGCTTCACTTCAAGTTCAAGAACAGTGCCACAATTTTTACATTTAATTTGACCTTTGAAATCCCAGTGTGTATTATCATTTAGATGAATCACTCGTCTACATATTTCCTCACTACAAAACACGTGCACCATGCGTGTATTCCACCTCCTCTAAATATTTCTCAGCTTGTAATGCAGCTTTACAACCTGCTGCCGCAGCGCGCGCGCTGGCTAATCATCAACCCATTTCTGCGATTCCTAAACTAGTCGCGAAAGCTATTGGAGTTATGGCCCATATTACTTACCAGTTGGATCTCGAAACATTACTGACTACTTCATTTAAGATAATACAAAAACGCATCCTCTATCGCGGTTTGGTACAACTATTCGTTGGCGAACCACGCGCACGCGTTAACGACCTAGAATGAAATTACAGTCATAATTCCAATGTAGAGACTTATGATGATCTAACTCCTTTTGTGAATCGAACGTCATTTTACATTGGGAGCATTCATATGCTCTTTTCAGGCTTGCCACGTCAATCCTGCCCGTACTATTACACATGTCATATCTATTACTTAGGAATTTCCCAAAAAGCTACGCGCGCGTAACAAGTTAGCGTTTAAAATACTGGAACAAGCACGGTACGTTTCCCGGACTTTCTCTGGACTTGCCTGTAACAACTACAAAAGTGACTTTTAACTCGTTTGTGCTAGAGCATTTTATTGAATGATGTTTAAAAAAGATATGTTAATAAACTTCTTTTAAAAATGACATACGTTATATGTGGGACTAGTCAGTTAAAATCTGTTCATGATATCACTCAAAGTTGAGATCCTCATATGTCTATACAAAAACCTTTCATCGCCGTAATGATTATGGCACTCTTAGTCATCGCAGGTTTCGGATTATGGTCTGCTTCTATGACAGGTTCAATTTTTCCTCAACCCCCTTCTCCTTCTCTACCAAATGACACGCTTTCTGATGATCTCATTCCCAGCGACGTTCCCCAAGAAACCCAACCCACTCAATCTGGACGCGTTCGAGTTGGTGAAGTTGTGTATACCTTTGATCCAACAATAGTACAAACCGTAAGACCCGATCTCTTTCAGCCCGGATTCTTTTCAATGTTTGATGTACTCGTTCATCTGGATAGTCAAGCACGTATTGACATGACATATCACTTCGATGCCTCCATGAATACGTATGTTATTGATTCTCTCAATGAGGAGCCCTACTGGTGGTATCAAGCGTACTATAGTGGAGGGTGGTCAGAAAATAATGTCTTTCGACCCGACCATTATCCGTGGAAAGACGGTACCACCCTCGCCTTCTTCCCACTAGATGACAGCCTTCGACTCGAACAGATCTACAAAGTATGGCGTGAAGAAGTAACACGCCGGAATAATAATGAAGGAATACTCATTATTCCTCGAGTTGTTATTAACGGGCGGTCTTTTTCCGCGGAATTAACTGATGTGGAAGTCACGCCCCATAACCTACGCACCGATGTCTTTCAAGAAAATCTTACGACAGCAATCGACGTCATTCTTTCGTTAGGTGATCAAAGGGAGTTAACGTATGAGTTGCAATGGTATGAAACTATCGGATCAGCTCGCATTGTCAAAAATTATTGGGTAGATGGAATCAATGATGATAATACCGTAGGACGTTGTGGCTTCGTATACGAGGCGGGAGCCCCTCAATTCGGCTTCTTTCGAGGGAATCATATCCATCTCCCAGCTGACAGTCGAATCTTAAACTCACCAGCATATGTAGAATATTTCTGGATTTGTGTCTAGACAAATCAAGGATCCAAGGAGAGGAACACGACATGTCTCTTCAAAAACGAGCATTAAAATGGAATCGTGTACTCTCATGGCTCCTCACAAGTACGACGCTACTCATGGCAGTCACTGGTTACGGAATTACGCGGTCATTAATCCCGCGCTTATCTACCTTATGGTTTATCCTCAGAGACCTTCACATCTGGGTCTGGATAGTGTACACAATTCTCTTCATCGCGCATACAATTATCGTAGAAACTGTCATACGATCTCAATGGTTTACTCTCGCAAGACGAAATGGCATCTTTGGACCTAATCCCCTGATTCTAATAAAGCTCATACAAAAAATAACGGGGTACCTCATCTTTCTCATTTCTCCAATCATTCTATTAACCGGATTAAATTTCCATTTACCACTTCTAGCACCTTTTTTTCCAGTAAATCAGCATATCCGCTGGGAGAACTACCTGATCATTCTGATTCTCATCCATGTCATAACAGGCGTGAAAACCGTCTTTATTCGGAGACAGATCAGCAACCGGCTTTACGACTATCTACTCCTACTCGTTATGATAGGTGCTATAGTACTTGTCTTCTTTATCGATTCTTCAGTGTAGAACCCCGATTGCTATGCAATAACAAAGTATATTACCATTTCACGAGCTTCTAAACGCAATATGGCTAAGATTCTGATAATCTATGATTCTCTCACTGGTTATACCGAACAGTTAGCTCGTGCCATAGCAGAAGGAGCTCGCAGTATCACGGATACCCAGATTGAACTTCTGAAAATCGGTACCGCTTTTAGTCTTCGCCGCCTCGAAGACGTAGACGGTGTACTCTTCGGTTCACCCGTAATTTACGGCACATTGAGTCTGGAAATGCAGAACTTACTAGATTCGATCTCAAGACTCATAACCTCCCACGAATTAAATATATCCAACACGATCGCAATCGCC
>JAOZHK010000239.1 GCA_026014905.1 Candidatus Bathyarchaeota archaeon | reverse complement strand
GGGTTGGAACGACGTAACCAAAACCGAGTGGATACATTATATAGAGACAGGATCCAATAGCTTACCATCCAAGATTAAGCAGTATATTGACTTCATCGAAGCCCAAACAACTGTACCAGTGGACATTCTTTCTGTGGGTCCTGAACGCGAATTGACAATGTGGAGAGATTCTAGAAGGGATGCTAATGCAGACAACACAGTATGAAGTTGCAAACTGGCACGATATCTATAATATTCTCTTAGAATTGGCTAGAACGATCAAACAAAACCAGATCTTACCAGAAATAATCGTGGGAGTTTCCAGAGGAGGCTGGTTACCTGCACGGATTCTTTCAGATCTTCTTGATATCCCACAACTGACAAGTATTAGGATTGAATTTTACTCTGAGATTAACCAACCAAATCGGGAACCTATAATAACTCAACCGGTCCCGTTACCACTCCATAATAAGCGAGTTCTATTAGTTGATGATATTACTGATTCAGGGAAAAGTTTGCAACTTGCAAAGATTGAACTGGGAAAAACCGCAGACAAGATATACACTTTAACACTCTATCACAAACCTTGGAGTTGTCTTACCCCTGATTTTTATTTTATAGAAACTTCAAAATGGGTTATCTTCCCTTGGGAATATCATGAAAGCGTGAAAACTCTGGCTACTCGAATGATCAATGAAGGTCTCGATTTCGCTGCGATCGAACAGGAATTAATTAAAATCGGTTTTGAAGCGTCTTTAGTAACTAATTTTATGAAAGAAATCTTTGGATTCCATGGCAATGATTGAATTACCCGAACATAAACTGGTTCTGTCTTTATCTGGATTCAGAGAGGTTATTGTAGAATCTCCAAAGCAGCTTTTACTTACCCTTCGAAAGGCTCTAGGAAGCATTCCTCTTCAAATTCTTGATGCCACTTTCATTGCTGGAACAAACCACGCCCTTTTTGCGACACTAAATGCCCTTAATGCATTTAAACATGGAAACAATCTTTCGTCACATATCGAAGTTGAGGTACTTCTTTATCTTTCGGCTCAAAGACAAATCAGTAAAGCCATCGAGCTAATTGGTGTGAAAACACATACACACCGTATTGTCGTTATCTTTCTGGCATCAAATCGTGAAGAGGCACAGCAGCAGGAATACATCCTTCAACAGTCTTTATCTGGACAGAGAGATGATTCCATCATAAATATTGATGAGGACAAATACTCACATTTAATACAAGCATTTAATATCTCACCTTTACAAATACAAGCTACCACAAAGCATGGGTTAGAAGCACTCGAAGCTTTAATTATTGAAAAGAGCGCAATGCTCGCGGTCAGCAAGTAGTCCGCGCGCGCGTTTGTGGGTCTACACCGAAATAGACTATAAAAACCTGTTAACCATATAAACAAGATACGAACAATAAATCAGGGGAAGAAAGATGGCAAACGTTGGAAGGACTATGTTTTTTGGTGAACTGTCAAAACTCTTACGTAAACAAATTAAAGTCGTCACGCTTAGCAATAAAACTTACACTGGGATTTTTGATGGATATAACCCTGAGACAATGAGTATCTGTCTCACTGATGCTGAAGATGAAAAAGAAAACCTAATAAATAAAATATTTCTTAACGGAAATATCGTTTCCCAGATCTTCACAACAGAAAAACCATTTGATATACGAGGATTAGCTGATAGACTAGAGAAAGTTTTCCCCCGAATGGTCCGACTCTATGAAGATATTGGAGTCATTGTGGTAATGGATAAAATTCGGGTCAATGAATCCGGTATTTTAGAAGGAGCTGGCCCTGCCGCTGAACGCGTACAACGCGTTTTTGACGAGTTTACTCGAAAGCCAAATTAAGAGAAAATCCGCCACAATCCTTCATTTTTTAAATAGATAACACAAGCGCAGCACATGCGCGTGTATTAGTCACGATATTTCCAAAACTTGGTACACGCCGAGTGTACAATCGCATCTCTGCATGAAACAAGTGATATAGTTGGTTAACGCACGCGTATTAATGCTGTACAGGCAAAATAATATAATAGTTGTAGATTTAAAGCTTTAAACAATTTCTTATGGAGAGCGCGATGTCTTTCGAGATTGTTGAAAAAGATCTGCAGGGAAGAATAGGGAAACTAAGAACCAAAAGTGGCGTCGTGACAACCCCCACGCTGCTACCAGTTATTAACCCTGCACTCCAACCAGACGGTTTAAGGGAATTGCTCCAAGAAGTCCAATGTGAGGCGATTATCGCAAATGCCTATCTTCTGAAAAAACATTTCAGCGAGCAAGTAATTCAGCAGGGCATTCATGATTTTCTGGGATATAATGGCGTTGTGATGACGGATTCTGGGGCATATCAGATCCTTGTGTACGGAGATGTAGAGATTTCACCTGAAGAAATTGTAGAATTTGAAGAGTTAATTCAAACTGATATTGCTGTGATTCTTGATATCCCAACAGGTTGGAACGTCACAAAAACTCGTGCGACATATACCGTAAATGAAACATTAAAACGGGCACAATCAACTTTGGCTCAAATAAAGAATAGAGAAATTCTTTGGGTAGGACCAATCCAAGGCGGCAACCATATGGACCTTGTTACCCACTCAGCCCAACAGATAAGCCGTTTGCCGTTTGATATTTACGCATTAGGTAGTCCCACACAAGTGATGGAACGATATCTGTTCGACATTCTCACGGATATGATTATAACGGCAAAAAGTAACACACCCAAAGAGAAGCCGCTCCATCTTTTTGGTGCTGGTCACCCTTTTATGTTCAGCCTAGCCGTTGCGTTAGGCTGTGACACCTTTGATTCCGCCGCATATGCCCTCTTTGCCCGTAAAGACAAATATCTCACAGCGTATGGAACCACTCAGTTAAAAGACTTAACGTATTTCCCTTGTTCATGTCCTGGGTGTCAGAAACATGATCCAAACGATTTAAAAGACTTACCGCAGAGTGCGCGAGAACAAATATTATTGAAGCATAACCTCTTCACATGTTTTCTCGAAATAAATCGGATTAAGCAGGCGATTCATGAAGGGCGGTTATGGGAGCTTCTTGAACTTCGATCCCGGAGTCATCCGACTTTGTTCACCGCATTTAAACATCTTACCCACCATCGCCACTTTTTAGAGGAAGCCAATCCGAGTAAGAAACAGAGAGGCATATTTCTATTTGATGATTATGGGCTCTCCCGTCCAGCTATTACGCGATTTCACCGAAAACTCGAGCAGTGGAAGCCTTCCACACAATACCGGGTTCTTGTTTTTCTTCCCAACCCAAGTTCTAAGCCTTTTCATCGATCACGGGAAGTCCGTCGGTTGCAGCGATATATAAAGTTGAGGATAGAGGATCGTAGCGACTTACATTTCTGTCTATTTGGCTACCCCTTTGGTGTTATTCCTCTCGAACTCGATGAAGTATATCCTTTATCGCAGTATGAGGCATCGGATTCAACGACCTTCGAAACTGTTGACTATGTTTTGAAACATGTTTGGAAATATATGCTTGAGGGGAACCACGGCTGCAAACGCGTGGTAATCCATTTGCCCTCAGAGTATTCTAAACGCATTCACCGATATCTTGATGATCGTGTTAATGATCAAGTTAATGTGTGTCTTAATCCCGTTAACGATAAAATATGGAGTCGGACAACATTAGAACGCCTTGTGACAAAGATCTTATCAGTATTGGATGACATAAACACTAGTTGATAACTAATCGCGCAGGTTAATAGGTTAACTACACTTAATGTCAGGTGATTGGAATCCCGTCACAGATTAAGTTACAATTCCTTGGAGGGGCTCAAGAAGTGGGGCGATCAGCCTTGCTTCTTAAAGGCGGGAGAACCCAAGTATTACTCGATTATGGCGTGTTGATTGGGCGTGAACCAGGCTTTCCAAGTCATGTGTCATCCCGAGATGTACATGCAATTATCCTGACTCACGCGCATCTCGATCATAGTGGAGCTGTACCCATCTTTCATGTTACAACTGAGGTCCCAGTTTATGGAACTCGGATAACACAGCAATTGTCAAAGATGTTAATTACTGATTTTATTCACTTATCTAGATATTATCTGCCCTATGAATTCCTGGATCTTCAAACTATGATGAGTCGCTTTGTGGATCTTGAGTACAGGCAGCCAACACGTATCCGGGGATTAGGGATAGAATTATTGAACTCGGGACATATCCCTGGGAGTGCCCAAGTGGAGGTGGAGTGGCGTGGAAAACACGTCTTGTATACCAGTGACTTCAATCCATACGATACTCAGCTTCTTCATGGTGCAGATCAAGCATACCACGATATCAACGCGTTAATCATAGAAAGTACCTATGCTGACGAAGAGCATCAAAATCGGGAAACCGAGGAACAACGATTTATGGCACAAGTAAATCAGATAGCGGAAGGGGGAGGTACCGTGTTAATCCCATCATTTTCTGTGGGTCGGGCACAAGAGATCCTTTGTTTACTCGCAGCCAATAATTTTCAATATTCAACAGTCGTTGATGGGATGGCAATCATTGCTAATGAGATCGTGGCTAAAAATTTGAAGTATGTGAGAGACCCTACTCTCTATAAAAAAGCTCTATCCAGGACCTCTGTAATTAGAGGGTGGAAGGATCGACGACGCGCGACGAAAAGACCAGGTGTGATTGTGTCGCCTGCGGGGATGCTTACTGGGGGCAATGCAGTGTTTTACATGAATTCTGTGGCGAAGAAAGCGAAGAATGGAGTGTTTCTCGTGTCGTATCAGGTTCCTGATTCTCCTGGACGACGCCTTTTAGAATCTCGAAGATTCATTATTAGTGGAAAGACCCGCAAAGTAAAGGCTGAGATCGACCATTTTGATTTTACTTCTCATGCAGGAAAAACAGGTCTCCTTGAAACCGTGAAACGTGTGGACTGCAGTGGCCCTATTTTTGTTGTGCATGGTGCTGAAGAGAATTGTCGTCAATTAGCCTTAGCGATTCGAGAGACACTGGGATTCGAAGCGATAGCGCCAAATACTGGCGAGGTATATAAAGCCTAGCTAGCGTGGTGAGACAGATTGGGAATCGACTTTCAAACACCGATTGTTGTTAAACCGTATCAGTTTACATGGTTTGATGTTAGACTACCCGATCCCGGGCCTTACGAAGCGGTATTCCGGAATAAAGCCTGTTTAATTTGTGGAAGCGATCTGCATGTGTATAAAGGTCTTCATCCTTTCGCGCCTCTGCCAGCGTGTTGCGGCCACGAGGTGGCTGCGGAAGTTGTTGCAGTGGGAACGAGAGTCTCATCGATCGAGGTGGGCGATCGCGTGTACGTTGCGGGAACTGGGGCACGACCTATTCCTTGTGGTCATTGCTATAATTGTACCACTGGGAAGATGCAGAGTTGCCGTAACCCACATATCCCAACGCAATTCAAGGTGAATGGAAAAAAAGTTGCCCGATTTCCCAGTGGATTTGGCGAATACACTCTTGGTCATGAAAGCCAAGCTTACCGACTTCCCCCGGAAGTATCATTCACAGAAGCTGCTGTAACGACAGATGCAGCATATGTTTTGGGAGTCGTGAAACGTTCACCCATGCAAATAGGAGATACTATCGCAATTTTAGGCGCGGGACCCATTGGATTACGAACCCTTGCAATTGCCAAATTGGGGGGTGCAGCTCGCATTATTGTAAGTGATCCTGTTGCATATCGATTGCATTGTGCACGAGCACTTGGAGCTGATGAAGTGGTAAATCCAGCGAAGGAGGATCCTGTCGAAAAAGTATTAGAGTTAACTGGTGGAAAAGGCGTGAAAGTTGTCTATGATACAACAGGAAACCGTGTGGCTACACGACAGGGACTTGAGATGTTAGCAACAACTCGAGGGGGCAGGGGAACACTTTGTTTAATGGGATTATATGAAGCTCCGGATATGACCTTCAATGTTTCAACCTTGATGTATAAAGCAGGTCGCATTATCGCTGAATGGGGAATCGCCACTAATGGCAGACAACACATTCAAGAAGCCCTAGATCTGCTTAAACACAAGCGACTTAATGTGACAAAATGGATTACGCACCAACTTCCTGAACAGAAAGCGGATGAAGCGGTAATGATGTTGATAAATAAGGCTGACAATGCTATTGGAGTGGAAATCATCCATTAACGCGCGCGCGTATAGTTAATCGGTGATCACAGCATAGAGACGGAGGGTATTCGCTCCAATCTTTCTTTGTCTTTGAATCCGTATTTTACCAATGCGAATAGTATTGTCAACATGGGGTCCGGTACAGATTTCCTTTGAATACTCACCAATGGAATAGACATGGACATGTTCTTCATACTGTTCCTGGAAAAATCCGAGCGCACCGATCTGATGTGCAGCGTCAACCGTCATTGTTTCCCTTGTAACGGGTAATGCATTGGCTATCTGATCGTTAACAATGTGTTCAACCTTGGCAAGTTCATCGGAAGTTAATTTTCGATCAAAATTGAAGTCAAATCTTAATCGTTGTCGTGTGATATTACTGCCTTTTTGCTGAATGTGTGAGCCTAACAGGTCTCTCAATGCTTGATGAAGTAGGTGTGTTGTTGTGTGAAGTTTTGTGGTTTGTTCTGAGTGATCGGCTAATCCACTTGAAAACTTTTGTTGAGTTGAAAGACGTGACAACTGACGATGTCGTTGGAATTCTTTTTCGAAATCCTCAATATTTATTTCAAGTCCGTGCTCACTCGCAATTCTCTGACTCATCTCAAGGGGGAAGCCAAAAGAAGTAAACAAGGTGAATGCATCCTTCCCGGAGACTTCCCCCTTGTCGGCGATTAATTGATTGATTTTCCGTACTCCCTGTCTCAGAGTCTTCTTGAAATCTTGCTCCTCTTTTTCTAGTTCACGCATAATGAAATGCTTGTTTCGCTCCAATTCAGGATATAAACTGTCGTATATGTTAATTACTCGTTCAGCTAGCTGAGGTAAAAACTGCTGTTCGATATTTAAATCATAACTCTGACAAATAGCTCGACGAATTAATCGTCTGACTACATAGCCTTGCTCCACATTTGATGGGGTTATTTCGTGATCCTCACCCATAATAAAGGTAACAGCGCGAATATGGTCAGCAATGATTCGCATAGCTTTAATCTGGTGAGGAGTAGGTTCTTGTTCAATCTGGGCTAAAGCTCGAATCTCAGTCATGAGCGGAACTAAGGTATCAGTCTCATATACAGAGGGTTTCCCAGATAGCACTGTCACTGTCCGTTCAATACCCATACCTGTATCAACATTATGTTGACGCAACAAGCTATACGAGCCATCTGCGCGCTTGTTATACGTCATAAAGACATCATTCCAGACTTCAAAGTATTTTCCACAAGAGCATCCAGGTTGACATTCCGGAGAACACGATGACTTCCCAGTATCATAAAACATTTCAGTACATGGACCACAGGGACCTGTGGCACCGGCTGGTCCCCACCAGTTATCTTCGCGAGGCAGATAATAGATACGGTCTTTGGGAATTCCCAAATCATTCCAAAACTTGAAGGATTCTTCATCCCTAGGAGCCTCAGCATCACCTGCAAAGATTGTGATATGCAATTTTTCAGGGTCGAGATTTAACCATCGTGGATCGGTTAAGAATTCATAACTCCATTCAATTGCTTCTTTTTTAAAATAATCACCAAGTGACCAACTCCCCAGCATTTCAAAAAAAGTGATGTGGGTAGCGTCACCTACATTATCAATATCTACAGTTCGTATACATTTCTGGACATTCGCAAGTCTTGTACCTGAAGGATGAGGTTGTCCTAAAAGATAGGGTTTTAACGGATGCATGCCCGCTGTTGTGAACAGTACCGTTGGATCCTGGTCCGGAATGAGGGAGGCAGAAGAAATAATAGCATGATTTTTTTCTCGAAAAAATGCGAGAAATTTCTTACGAAGCTCACGAGAATTCAAAGATCATACCCTATTAATTGAATATTATAAATTGTCTGCTAGTATAGTTATCATTATATAGAATTTACGTTTTCTGATAGCATGAAGAAATTCACACAGGTATATTACGTTTAAGATTATCACGAGCGATGATGATGATTACCAGGAATGAGGCAATTCAGTTGATCCAGGAATCCAGCCACTATGAGCATATGATAGTCGTCGCTACTCTCATGTACTATCTGGCGAAACTCTTGGATGAAGATGTACATCTATGGGAGTTGGTGGGATTATTACACGACCTCGATTATGATCACGTCAAACAAGATATGAGCTTACATGGCCTAGTCGCCAGTGAGACTTTGAAAGATAAACTCCCTGCTGAGGCCCGGTGTGCGATTCAGTGTCACGATCATCGATCCGGATTCACTCCAAAGAACTCCCTTGACAATGCCCTCATTCTGGCCGATTCACTAGCCCATATATTAGACGATTTATCGGAGCCGGTAACTCCCGACAATGTATCTTCGATAATTGTTGATCTCACCATCGACAAACCCTGGCTATTACAAAACATACAACGCAGTCAAGAGCTGGGAATCCCGCAACTAACACTCACAAACCTCATTATTGATATTCACAAGAAAATGCAACAATGGATCCGGGTATGTCCACGCTGCCTCAGTCCCCATATCTTCCCCCAAACGCAAGGAGTTTGGATTTGGTCCACTGATCGATATCAGTGCCAAGACTGTCAATATCTTGGCAACAACTTTGTGGAATTCAGACTCGACGAATTCGAACGGTTAACAGATCTACTGTGAACCGCCCCGTTAAAAAAATTTTACTCCTACTCTCGCATCTACGTTAATGTTAGCTTTTCTTGATAATGATTTGTCCAAAACGGTCTATATGAGCATCTTGATGTGGATTTATGACTATTGTTGAATCCTGCTGCTCGATGATGGCAGGTCCTCTAACAATATTTCCATAATGAAGA
>JAOZHK010000225.1 GCA_026014905.1 Candidatus Bathyarchaeota archaeon | reverse complement strand
TGACTAACCCCCTCACGCGCGCGCGTATGAGGGGTTAATTGATGTACGGCCCTTCGAATTGCTTATGGATACTTCCGATATCTATCTCCTATGTCATAGGTGTGGCCTTGGCGTTCTGATTGGTAAGGGTATTGATCTAGAATTTCTTCTTTAACTCTACCGATCCCGAGGCCTGGGGTTGTCGAGGGGATAATGTACCCATTCTCTATTGTGATGGGGACTTCGATGATGTCGCGCTCTAATGTATTGGTATCGGCTGGTGAGTTACCCATCATTTCGATGCCTTCTTGTGCGAGAACATTCGGGCAGGTCACATCAAGCTGGATATTAGCTGCTGCTGCAACGGGTCCACAATGCATCCAAGGGGCGATCTGAGCATAATACGCTTCAGCCATCCCGGCAATTTTTTTCGCTTCTAGTATTCCCGACAATCCTACATTGACTTGGATGATCTGGGCTGCCTGTTTTTCTAAGAGGAGCCGGTAATCCCATTTGGTGGAGAGACGTTCTCCGGTCGCGATGGGGATGCTGGTGTGTTGGGCGAGTCGTGCCATTTCATCAATGTTTTCCAGGGGTACAGGTTCCTCGAACCATAATACATCGTATTTTTCCAGCATCTTGGCTAATCGAATGGCAGCATGGGTGTTGTATTGTCCATGGGTTCCACAACCGATATCACAGTCATCACCGACCGTGTCTCGAATGTTTTTGAATACCTCCTCCGCATAGCGGAGCTCCTTGAGGGAGATTTCTCGAGGCTGCGGGGAAATTGGTCGCAATGGATCGAGCTTGAAGAGTGTGAAGCCTTGTTCAACGAGTTTTAACGCTTCAGCGCCAGCTGCTTTAGGGGGCATTCCGAAGGACCAAGTATAAAGGTAGGTGTAGGCGCGGATTTTCTTATTTTTTACGCCGCCCAGTAGTCGATAGACTGGTTGATTTAATGCCTTCCCCACGATGTCCCAGCACGCCATTTCGTAGGCTGCGATCACCTGCCCTGTGAGGGTTCCTGGGTGTTGAAAGAAATGTGCAGTGTGGGTTTGACTGGATTTGTAGAGGCCTTCCCAGATTTTCTCGATGTTGAAGGGATCTTCACCAATCACAAACCTGGTACTCAATTCTTGGATTAATTGGACGATTGTTCGTTCGCGGAGTCTAGGTGCATTGCACTCGCCCCATCCGTCAAGTCCCTCATCGGTCACAAGTTTCAAGAAGATCCAGTTGAGACCTCCACGATGTGGAGGCGGGTTTCCAACAATATAGGTCTTAACATCCACTATTTTCATAATAAAACACTGAGAGTATTACCGACGCCCATGGATATAAGACTGTTCGAGATCTGAGATCAAGCGTAACTAACTATGCTAGGTCCATAGAAATTGAATGCTTAACTACAAGTTCAGGATATATATAATATGATGGTCCTTGATGTCAGGTAAAAGCCTTCGAGAAGAGTTTCCCAGCGTGATTGATCGAGCCTACGAGATTCTTCAGAAACGACAGCTTGTTGCAGACATTATGTCTCGCGAGGTGGTAAAAATCATGCCTCATGCTTCGATAGCGGAAGCCGCACGCGTCATGGGCGCCAATCGGATTGGGAGTCTCATTGTCTTAGCAGCAGGATCTCCCCACGGCATCTTCACGGAACGTGACCTCCTCAGTCGGGTATTAGCGGCAGGAAAAAATCCCGAGACTCTTCGTGTCATGGAAGTTATGTCGACGCCGCTCCAAAGTATCAAGCCCGCTGCGACGATTAAAGAGGCAGCGCAAGCCATGATTGCACGGAAAGGTCGTCTCGCGGTCTTCGAGGAGGGGATATTAGTGGGCGTCGTCACCGCATCAGATTTAGTGAAGAGTCTACCAGAAAATCTTGAGACATCCTCCTCCATCGACAATATCATGACAAAACGTGTCGTGAGGGTTTCCAGTACGAGAACAATCCAGGATGCAGTTCAGATCATGGGTGAGAAACGGATTGGCAGTGTCCTTGTTACCCGACGCCGAAAACCCATGGGGATCTTCACTGAACGAGATCTCCTCACCACCTTCATTACCCGTGGTAAACCACTGGACATCACCGTTGGATCCGCTGCATCATCTCCCTTAATCACCATTCCTGCTGGAACCAGTGTTCACCAAACCGCGTTAACGATGACGTTAAAGCATATTCGCCGGTTGCCCGTTGTCTCGAAAACAAAGATCGTGGGAATTGTCACAGCCCGAGACTTGGTAGCTGCTTACGCTGAATAACTCATCCCTCTTCCCCCTTTTTTGGGAGTCACAAGGATACATTTATCCTTCAATGCGCGCACGCGGGCGTTATTCAACATTGATTCCGTGTGATTTCAAGGCTTTCTTGATCAGAATAATATCTTTTTTCATTACTTTAATTTCTCGAAGAATAGTTTCAAAATTTACTTTTGATGATAATTGTGGAAGGGATGTCGGGGTGAGATCTCTCACGTGCCCATCTCGTAATGCCGTCACATCTTCAGGTCGGTATACTTCTCCCAAAATTAATCCCTTGCTATAGTATGATCTTCAAGTTAAATCAACGTTCCTATCAAGTAATACTAGCTAGCTAATTGAGTTTTTACAGCCATTTTCTATAGATTTGTATCACAATTTTCAAGAGTCCATCACATACATAGGCACAATTTCGTGTGTCACGTTTTGCCTGATTCTTGGGTGTAATGCGTATCAGAGTGACTGGAGAGAAAAGCTCGCGAGTAATTGAAGTGAATACATAATTTGACTATCTTACTTACCGGGGGCACAGGTTTTATCGGTAGTCATGTCGCTGCCACCCTGATTGCGAGAGGTGAACGAGTTAAAGCTCTTGTTAGAAAAACCAGTAACGTTGACTATCTCCACTCATTAGGAGCAGATCTCGAAGTGGGCGATCTAAAGGATTTTGAATCTGTGGATCGCGCGGTAAGGAAATGTAATATTATTCTACATTTAGCAACCGCGCCAGACTGGAAGCCCAGTAAGGAGCACTGGGCGACGAACTATCATGGAACAATAAACGTACTCGAAGCTGCTCTGAAGCGAGGTGTCCAGCGACTCGTCCATTGTAGCACAATAGGTGTTTTGGGCTTTGCAGATGAAACGCCTCTTAATGAGGACAGCTATTATTTTCCTTCACGGTATTCACCTTATGCCATTACAAAATGTGAGGCTGAGAAAGTAGCTTTAGCTTATTTCCGAAAGGGAGTACCAGTGTCGATCGTCCGTCCAGCACAGGTTTATGGCCCGCGAGACTCTGGGACATTGGGGTTGGCTTTCCAGTGGATTCAGCGAGGTATTTACCCCCTTATAGGAGACGGTAGGGCTCTTCTTCAGCCAGTCTATGTTCAGGACGTTGTTGATGCTCTGCTG
>JAOZHK010000220.1 GCA_026014905.1 Candidatus Bathyarchaeota archaeon | reverse complement strand
CATAATATCCGAAACTCGAGATGGGAGCTTGAATCCATTGCAGTTGACGGGCGACCGCTAACATCTCAGGCGTAACATAACCAAAAACAATATCCGCGTCTCTCACCTGGTGCACCGCTGTTGCGTGATCTTCTGCAAATATGACTGTGCCACCGACCGCTCGCACACGATTGGTAATGCGTGTCTGTAACTCTGCAGTGAGTTGGAGACTTCCTTCAGAATTGAGATTATATACAAGAACCTTCATCGTTGTGTCACCAATCATGACAACTTGAGAAACTCCCATACAGCTACTTATAGGCTTCTCAGCTAGAAACTAATTACGACAGTCGCTAAAAGCTGGAGATTGAGATGAGTATAGGGCTAGATCCCCAACAAGCAAAAGCGGGTACATACTACGCGCGCGCGTGAATTATATACATCAAAGTCATGAACAGCCAATTCAATGAAGTATTGATTGGAGTACTTTGATATCCGGAAGTGTTATATACTGACAACACATACTCGAAGAGCCTATGCCGTTTAACCGATCGAGTTTCGACGACTTTCTATTAACACAGGGCTGTCTCGCATTCCATAATCCTCCAATTTCATTGGAATGTGGTCGTCGGAGTGGATGGGATATCAATCTACACAACCTCTACGCCAATCTCACCGTCAAGCGCCAACTCGCCCAATACATCTACACATTCGCGACCGAACAAGGACTTCAACCCGACCTATTTCTCGGCGTTCCTATGCGTGCGATTCCATTAGGAGAAAGTGTAAACGAGCTAATCGATTATAAAGACCCTGATCAAATCCCTGCAACCATACTTCGTCAAGATGACACCCGAAACGGCGACTTTTCCCTCCGTTATGTTGTGGGTCCTCTGTATGCTGGACAACATGTGGTACTCATAGATGACACTGTTGTTACGGGTACTTCATTCATGCGCTACGTTTCACGCCTCCAAGATAATGGCGTCATAGTAGACGGTGTCATCGTTGGGATTAACCGCTTAGAAAAAATGGATACTGGTCGAACAGTGGACCGCCTCCTCAAAGAAGCATACGGTGTAAGTCTCTATTGTTTGACCGATGTGACTACCTTACTTCCCAAAGCTATTCAATCAATGGATATGCCCCATAAAACCGTTCAAGAGCTTAAGCAATATTACCACAAATATGGTATTCATGACTTCTCACTCGACGCGTTCTAATAACTCACTAAGCTGTAACATTCCACGCGCGTTAGAAAGCCTTATTGTGTCGACTATGGTTAACTAATCGCAAGGTATTGTTAGATGGTTCACGTACATGATGCCCCTGAGATTACAGCGCTAGTACTAGACTTTTATAATAGTGCCTGGCAATCCGTCGCTTCAACCCGTCAAGTCTTTGAGCGTATTGGCATCGGTTTAACACATGCTGCATTTCGCTCAGTTCCCATCCTACAAGACCTCAAACTCGTTGACACAATTTATGCTGGCCCAATAGCTCGCGCTGGTTGCGGATTATTTCGTCCCAGTACAATCACTCTCTTAACGACTTTATCCGCTCCGCAGCAAATTACGGTTAACTCTTTTGGATTGGGTCTCCGACGCGCAACCAATCCGATTCACACCCCCGCGACCGTCTATTGGAACACGCTTCACCGCGCGCGCATGACTGAAATGGATGATCTGACAAAATCGGTGATTCTCATTTATGAGATGGGAGAGGCAACTGGATCGACCATAGCCGGCGTAATCACCGCACTCCAAGAGTTCAATATCCCCTCAGGAAATATTGTCTTCTTAATCGGCGCTGCATGTATTGAACAAACCCGGAGGCGCCTCGATGCTTTAACACCTGACGCACATTTGGTGATTGGCTCTCGTTGGCGTTATGATTCAACCGAAGGACCTACTCAGTTTTATCTCACACACGTCAACGATGGGGAATGGATATCGATACCACCCCAAGATTGGGGTCGTTGCGTTTCTGGTATGACCGACCTTGCTTCAGTGATCGCATTTATTCAATGGGTCGCTGAAACAGTTCCGATGACTCATCAGGATCGGCGCCTCCTGCTTCAAGAATGGTCGAAGAAAATCGATGAATCACCCCTTGATAGCAACATCCCCTCGCATTAGGAACCATACGCACGCTTGCCCTAAGGAATATTAGGTAGTATAGGTTTACGCATACGCTGGAAACAAGCCTCGAAAGAAGTTGGAAACGAAGGAGCCGTAATGTGATGCGTGTGAATCGAGAAGTCCTGTTGCTCTTATTTATTGGCTCCATTATGTCGTTGGGTATGAACCTGGTGAATGCTTTACGCTCTCTTTACATCCAAAGTCTTGGTGCCAGTGTTCTACAAGTAAGTATCGTCATCGCTCTTACCGGCGTCGCGGGCACAGTGGTACGGATACCCAGTGGTCTACTCTCGGATCGCTATGGTCGACGGCGTGTCATCAGTCTAAGCGTGATTCTAGCTTGTCTACCTCCTGTACTCTATACTTTCAGCACCCACTGGCTTGACATTATTCCTTGGGGAATCCTTTACGCGGTTGCGTTCGCGCTCTATATGCCATCGCGAATGGCGATTGTTGCGGATTATACACCAACTGAACAGCTTATTCGGGTCTATAGTATTCTGAATCTGGCTTGGCCGATCGGCAGCATCATCGGTCCCACCCTCAGTGGACTCTTAGAAAGCCAATATGGTTGGAATGTCGTTTTCTACGTGGCAACCATCCTTCATAGCTTCGCAATTATCCCTACGTTTGCACTCCCCCACCCGTCAACGTCAACTCGTGAGCAGCATCGACAGCCCCCCCGGTTAGACCGTTCGTTTCTCTTCCCCTTGCTTCCTTTCTTCCTCTTTAATGTCTGTATTGGCCTCGGCATTGGCTCCGTGGTATCGATCACCCCCATTTATCTGATTGACTCTTTTCAAATCTCGACTGCAGATGTAGGTCTCTTTCTTTCAATCGGATTTGGAGTGACAACGTTGCTAACCCAAATCCCAGCGGGCATCCTTGCAG
>JAOZHK010000205.1 GCA_026014905.1 Candidatus Bathyarchaeota archaeon | reverse complement strand
TCAGTAATCCTCCGGCTCTCAACTTTTTTGTGTTCTCCCAGACTAATTTTGGATTCAGCCCCAAGTCTTTCATGAAATCACTGAAGTTGATAGCGCGTCGCCGTTGCTCGATGAGGTGTTTCATCATTAATAATCGAGTTTCATTCGAGAGGGCGGTGAAGATCTTTGATAGTTGGTGGAAATCGTCTTCAAAAGTTTCGAGTTCATCGTCCAAGGCATTAATTAACCCATCTGTTGGGGTGAGTGGTAGATCAAAGATGATTTCGTCATCACGTACGATTTGGAGGCGAAGAGTCATACGCTTACCTCATTACCCAAAGGTAATTACCTTATGGTAATATAAATATTATGTAACTAGCACCAGTTAGCTACAACAGATGCAAAGTGCTTTGAAGCACTAAGAAAATAAAGTTGTTGTGCAGATAACTAATCAATAATGGAGAGGTTTGGAATGGCAGTAAAAATCAAAATTTTCACTTCGAGCACAGGATATGTTCCAGCCGAAATCACTCTCGAAAAAAACCCGATCACTGCTCAAGCTATTCTCGACACACTACCTATCCGCGGTCGAGCAAACAGATGGGGCGACGAAATTTATTTCAGTATTCCTGTAGCCGTGACCGTGGAAAAAGCCCATGAAGAAGTTGAAGTGGGAGATTTAGCCTTTTGGCCTCCAGGAAATGGATTTTGCATCTTTTTTGGACGTACACCTGCGAGCACAAGTGCAAAACCGCGAGCTGCCAGTCCTGTCAACGTCTTTGGACGAGTCAGTGGAGACGCTACCATCTTCCGACGAACTCGGAGTGGCGAAGATATTCGAATAGAAAAAGCATAGCAACAAAGAGTTCCCACCACCAATGAAACCGTAATCCGTGTGAGACATTCAGATTAGTATTGTGGGTATCGGATTCATAACTTACTTTTATTCAATAATGCAAATAATCTCCTTCCATGCCCCCAGCTAAAGACTCAAATCAGTTTGTTAACGGTAGCCGTTCTACCCCATGTAACAAGTTGGATACTGTTAAGAAACATACGCGGATCCTTAGCTATGAAAAAACTATTGTTGGACATGCTCTCACTCAAATCGATCATGCCCAGACAGCGGGTCAAATTGGAGAACACGCCCACAGCCAACTATTGACCAAATACAGCAATAGAATGACCCAATTGGAACAGCAACTCTCTAACAATCAACAAATCATTCAACTTGATGAATTGACAGCCACGAGAAATAGTTTAACGCAACTTTTTAATGAGAAAATGGGACACATTTCTTCAGAAATCGCGGAAATCCAATCATTCCTGAACCCTATTCCCTTTGAGTCTCGACGCCAAGTGCCATCTAATCAGAGCCCAGCAACATCTCTACCAACCAGACACTGGGGATCTATGAAAAACGTCTTCGTTTTTTTTGTTATCATTATGCTCCTGATTTCATCCTCTTCCTACGCCTTCGGTTTCCTTTTTAATCAACAATACTTCACCCAAGACTTTGCGCAACCTCAAGAATCAGCTCAAAATATCTCAGACCAACGAATCACAAGCTCAACCGGGATTACAGCCAGTGTCAATCTCGGTGTTTATTTCGATACCGCAACGACTCGAGAAGTTACAAGCATTGATTGGGGTATCGTCTACCCAGACGACCAAGCACAACAAATTATTTACCTTCAACACGTAGGCAATGTCAACTGTCAACTCCTGTTGAATACAACTGACTGGGCACCCCAAGAAGCTCAACACCTAATCACAGTGACCTGGAATTATAATGGAACACTCATCGAACCTAACACAATCATCCAAGTCACAATCTCGCTCAATACCTCAGCTCAATTAGTGGATATTGAACAATTTGACTTTAACCTAATTATAACTAGTATCGCCCTTGAGTAGTGCACACATGCACCTGTTACATGTGGGATCTAGGTCTGAGTTCTTAAATAGAGCGAGAGACTAGGTAGTACCATTGACCTATATGAGGAACTTCAATGTCAGTTAATACTATTATGGCCCAAATCGATCGATATCGAGATGAACTGCTTCAACTCTGCTCAAAACTCATCCAGTGCTCATCAGCCCACCCTGCAGGACGCACAGTAGAGTGTGTCGAAGTTATTCGTGAATATTGTGATCAAGTGGGAATTAAGACCACAATTCACGCAAAAGATTCAACGAAACCAAACATTGTTGCACAAATACCTAACACTCCAACAGCCCCACAACCTAGCCATATCGCGTGGGTGGGTCACCTTGATGTTGTCCCCGAAGGGAAGTTAGAAGACTGGACGCATCCACCATATAAGGGAGACATTAGCTCAGATGGCACAATCTGGGGACGTGGTGCAAGTGATATGAAAGGGGCTTGCGCAGCTGCTCTCGTAGCAGCACGAGTATTAAAAGCCCAAGAGCAAATACCCAACAAAATTGATTTTTGGTTTACTGCTGACGAAGAAGTGGGTGGCATCAATGGTGCACGATGGTTAGCACACAAAAAGATCCTTCAAGGAGATCTCTGCATTATCGGAGATGGTAGCGCTGGGACATTGACGAATCCCGCAATCGACATTGGATGTAAGGGTATTGCTGGAACCCGCCTTATCGCACGAGGAAAAACAGCCCATGGCAGTCGTCCATATCTTGGAGAGAACGCACTTGATAAAATACTCGGAGTAATTCCATTTGTGAAGCAAATAGGTCGATATCAACTGGATATTCCAAGCGAGCTTGCACCAACCCTTGACGACACAATTCAATACTTATTAAAAGATTCCAATATGCCAGAACATAGGGAAGCTATTGAAGAATTATTTCAATATCCAAGCGTTACTTTGAACCTGCTTTCAGGTGGAGTGAAAAACAATGTCGTGCCAGATTATGCTGAAGCCTACTTTGATATTCGACTTACACCAGGGTGTACGCCTCAGCTTGTGCGTGATCGCATACTATCCCTTGTTCGTGAGTCTGAAATATCAGATATCACGGTCGAATTTCCACGAGCCAGTGACAAAGCAGGCTATTATGAGTCCCCCGATTCTCACTTTGCAAGGACTCTTTCCCAATCTGTGTATCAGGTGACGGGAAATAATCCCATTTTTAAAATTTTAACAGGAGGCACAGATGCAGTACGTATTAAGCGCTTCATCGATATCCCTTGCCTCGGTTTTGGTGCTTGTATCGAAGGTCAAGCTCATGTTCCCGATGAACATAATCACGTTACCCTCCTTCTCTTGAGTTGTAAAGTCTATGCAGTTTTTCCAGTTCGGTATCACTCAAAGCCTTCAGGAACTACTGACTAGCTCAAAGCATTTTTGATAAAATTTATTAGGAGAATCCGAAACGTTATGGGTGCATACGTACTCTAAGCTGTCTTATGCACCTCGCCGGGGTGGCTGAGAGGTTGAGGCGGCCGGCTGCAGACCGGCTCTACACTGGTTCAAATCCAGTCCCCGGCTCCATTTTAAGAGAACAGGGAAGGAAAACCAAAAAAGTTATTAAAAAACACGTCATAAACACTCGGGGATTAAATTGTCAGAATGGGTAAATCAGAGTCAAGCTGTCTTACAAACTATTGAGAAGCTTAGTGCCAAGAAGAAACGGGACCGCCTCGAAATCATTAATGCTATGATTTTTTCACTTAACGCGCTAGACCGAAGTGTTGTAGGTTGGAGGGATTGGATTCAGAATCTCGATTTTATGTCTCGATTCTCTGAAGATGAGTTGAAAGCGATCGAACAAGGACTTTTAAAAACTGTACGAAGTTTCATCGAGTACGATATCGACATCACCAAGCGACACGAAAACAAGATCCCGCAAATACGAGTGTCCTCTTCACGCTCTGATCAAAAAGAAGACCCCCGAGGAATATATGCGTAATTTTTTGCATTATCTCGTTACCACTTACGCATTCGTTGTTTTCAACAATTGTACTGCATAGGGTTACGTGGGTGAATATTGTGCAGTGTTTCATAATAATTGCGGTGTTACCTTTCGTAACATTTATAAACCCGCGATGTTACTTTGGGTAACACGATGGGAGAAAATCAATCCCCTCTGAAACTCCAGACAAAAGCAGAGAACGAAGTACAATTACGCCACATCGTGAACTATCAAGCCTTTAAAGAGGCTTTCACTAGACAAAACGAATCTGAGATTCGTTTACTCGAGAAATTCTGTGCTGCCCGACTCTTGATCGACAAAGGCTGTCAACAGGTTTTCATCAACGCTAATCTGCACGTTCCTCAAACGAAAAACGCTCTTCAGAACTTACCAATCGATGTCTGCGGTACGCGAGACGGAGAATTCGTTCTTGCGTTCTGTAACACGACTAAGCCCCTCATCGACCGGGAAAAACTAGCGCTCTTAGCCTCCATCCATAACGTGAAAATTGTCTTACTCTACCCGTTTACCGCAAATCCCACGACTATCCGACATCACATCCCACAACAATACGCAGATAAAATCATAATTGAGCAGATTCCGTGGATCGACGACGAGATCGAAGATGCCTTCCAAGAAGCTATTGAATTCATTAATCTCCTAACTAATCAAACACGAGTTAAAATGTTGATACCACTACTCAAGCAGACACGGAGTAAAGGAGAATATCGGTTACGCATCAATCCTAAACTTGTCTACGAGAACCTTGACAACCTCCTTGAACGCAACCTCCTCCACGAACTTTCCCGCAATGAATACACGTTAACTCCCATCGGTAAGCAGATACTTGGGGAATATCTGACTTTCATTCAACGAATAAAAAATACCCTAAGAACAAATAAGAGGTGAAAAATATGTCCTGGGACGAAGACTCAGATCACTGGATGAAAAGATGGAGACGGATGCCTTTCTTTGGTTTCCGTGGATTTGAGGAAATCGACCGTATGTTTGACGACATGGTCCAAGAGATGCTTAATAACGCTCCCAAAGACCTGTATCGAGAACGAAAACTGCCCAGTGGTGGCACCATAAAGGAAATGGGACCTTTCGTGTACGGTTACTCTATGAAAGTTGGTCCAGACGGGAAACCTGTAATCCGTGAATTCGGAAATGTTCGACCTACCTCCAAGCCAGCTCGCTTTGGACGTCAGCGACCCTCCCTCGAGTTACGGGAAGAGCGCGAACCCCTCGTCGACACAATCTCCGAAAATGGCACTATTCGCGTCCTCGCTGAAGTACCCGGAGTCGATAAATCAAACATTAAATTGAACTGCTCCGAGACGGCTTTGACGATAACCGTTGACAGTGAGCTGCGGAAGTATTACAAGGAAGTCAGTCTACCACAACCAGTAGATCCGAAAGTCGCAAAAGCAACCTATAAAAACGGCGTTCTTGAAGTTCTCTTGACTAAGAAGACTAAAGAAGCTCCGAAAGGCGAGACTATCAACATCGACTAATCCGCCTTCTCAACTTTTTTTTCAAACAACCATAATTTTTTTTAATAATTCTTTTTATTATGCTAGCTAAATACTGGTCAACATAGTCATCCCTTAATCTCGCGCGTATTCATATGAGGAGGGATTGAGAGTCTGTGAATCATCCCAAATGGCTAGTGATTGCAAAAAACGAGTATCGCATCCGAACAAGCAGGATCAGGAAGATCCGGGCGTATTTTCCTTTTATCGCCGGCGGGTTTATTGCGATTTTTACTTTCCTCCTTGCACCAGCTTTTGTTGAGCTATTTATCGATGATTTCTTATCTCTTCTTTTGTCTCAAATTGCGGTTACAATGATGCAAGTCCTCTTATTCCTGGTTTTTGTCTACCTGATCATGATCCCTATCAGCGATACGCTGCGGGAAGAACAAACCAGACATCTTGAAGTTTTTCTTGCAGCCCCAATGAACCCCAGTGATGTTCTGTTTGGAGAATTTATTGGGGAATTGCCTTTCTACGTCATTATTATTGCAGTGATAGCTGGAGCGTTCTCTGCATTATTTCGATCGTTGCAACTTCATGTACTCCAATTTGGAATCATTATCGTTGTGTTCATTTTGATCTCACTTTCTGCACTCTGGATTGGAACCCTTATTGCTGCTCTTTTACGAACCCAATTAGGAGAATCCACACGAGGCAAAGATATTGGTCGTGCCCTCGCTATGATCATCGCATTGCCAATGGTGGCGTTAATCTATGCAATCCAGTTTGGAGGGGTATTTGAAGCTCTTGCAGACCCTGTAACGGGTGGTGTCATTCATTCTCTCCTCAACATTCTCCCGAGTTCTTGGGGAGCTGAAATCATTGTATGGTTAGCAACCCATCCTGGCAACCTAGAATTAATAACCATTGATGTGGGTGGTAAACTCCTTGGACTGGGCTTGTTTCTCATTGGTGTGTTCGGGCTAGGTAAACGTGTCGCCACGCGTGCTTATAGCCTTGAACCTACTACTTTCATTTCATCAATTGCGAAGCCTGATGGAAGATTCTATAAAGCAGTGAAGCAAATTAGCGGAAAGGGTGCGTTTGGCACCCTCGTCACATCCGTTTTTAAAGACTATAGTCGACGACTCGAAAATCTGTCAAACATTGCTTATATGGTTGGTTTATTATTTTTAATGAATGTCTTCATTGTGCCTAACTATCGTGCCGATGATCCGCCAATTGCGCTTATGATGTCCCTCTTCATTTTTCCTATTCTTGTAGTCATGGTCGTTGGTGGAGTGACAGTGCAAGGAAAAGAGAGCCTTTTCCTTTTCAAGAAAGCACCTCACGGAGTGGAGCGACTGATAAAGGCACGGTTAGTCCAAAGCTGGTTAACCATTATCCCAATAGTGGGAGTCGTTACCGCAGCATCCATGCTTCTGAGTCTTCAAAACGCATCATTGTTAACATCATTTGCGAATACCGGACTGCTAATGTTCATTATTGCGGCTTACGTGGTATTTGTCCTTGGCCTGTTTCTCCTTAATCCCGCATTCTCCACAAAGTCAGTGAGATTATTTGTTAACATATTGATCGTAGAATTCGTATCGATTGGTCTATTTGCGATACCTCTAATTCTTTTAACTCTCGGTGGGCGGATCACCGAGCCCGTGGAAGACTTGACATACAGTCTGTTGATTCAAGCCTTGTTAAGTTGGTTATTAGGTATTGGGTTTCTTTTTCTAGGTAAGAGGAAATTAGAACATATCGAGTAAGCAACCTACGGCGGATCTCAAATGAACGAGGATGAAAACGATCTTTAATTTGGAGTAGATTCGGAGTCCTCAGGTTTTTGGGAAGGAAAAAGTGATAAGAAGACGCTATATCCAACAAGCACAATCCCCACCCAGATGAATCCTTCTTCTCCGATCAGTAGCCCAATATAAATTAAAAATAAGCCTGTGCCCATGAGGAGGAAACGGTCAAAGAGTTCTCTTTGCTTCATACGGTACATGAAGAACAAGGGTATAATGTGTCGACCTGCTAATAACGTTTAAGGTAGAACCGTCTACAGCAAAAAATCTCTGTAGATACCTGCAACCGTACCGGAATCATAAAGCACTTAAAGTCAAACTGTTGAGTCTAGATTGGGAGATTGGTCATGAAGATTACAGACGTAAAGGTTTTTGAGTTAGTTGGAGGGAGAATTCCTCAACTTGCATTATTTGAACCAGTATCGGGAATAGGGGGGCACGTCGGGTGGCCTGGCAGTTCGCCAGGAACAATAAAACGACGATACGTTCAGATTGAAACCAATGAAGGATTAAACGGTCTCTCAGCGACATTGACAGATACTGCCGCACTTTATATTATCAAGCATATTTTAAAAGACAGCTTAATCGATGAAGATCCTCTAGCCGTTGAAGCGCTTTGGGAAAAAATGTATCAAAACCTTGTTCATAATCGAAAAGGGAGCGGCATGATCGCCATATCACTTCTGGATATTGCGCTGTGGGATATCTGTGGAAAATATCGACAAGAACCAATTTATCGCCTTCTTGGAGGCCCCACTCGTAAGACCGTACGCGCTTATGCAGCAATGCTCGGGTTTGATACACATCCCACCTCAGTCGCTAAACGGTCAATCGAAATGGCCGAACATGGCTTCACTGCTATGAAATGGTATTTCAGTTATAGCGACCGACATGGAAGCCAAGGACTCAATGCAAATGTTGAGATGGTGAAGGCATTTCGAGATGCAGTCGGGTACGATATTGACCTCATGCTGGATTTTCGACGTGTTATGATGAACACAAGTCTGAGATATGCATTAAAATTAGTCGATCGGATTGAACGATATGAACCCTTTTGGCTCGAGGAGCCTTTTCCCCCAGACGATTTCGAGAGCTACGCTACACTCGCCAAAGCAACGAACATCCCAATCGCAGGAATGGAACATGAATACACACGATGGGGATTCAAAAGCCTAATAGAAAAGGATGCAACACAAATTCTACAGCCTGACACTTCTTGGGCTGGAGGAATCACCGAGATGAAGAAGATCTGCGCCCTTGCATCTGCCTTCGGTCGATGGGTAGTCCCTCACTCAAACGAAGATGTCCCTGTGAACATCCATCTCCTCTTTAGCCAGCAGCCGCGTACCTGCCCGTTGCAAGAATTCAACCCCAAACTTAACGCAGCCAATCAATACTTCTTTAAAACCAAGGTACAACCTGAGAAAGGTCTTTTTGCTATCCCCAATGGACCAGGATTCGGAATGGAATTGGATCAAGCCAAAATAGTAAAGATAGACAATATATGATCCATACCGTCATCTGAGCAGTGATACACTGAAAAGCCCCAACAATATATACCTGCAGCCATATTCAAAAGAAGAGAACAATGCTAACTGGTGGACCCTATACTGCAACCATGGGCAGCTTCCCGCTTGAAGACGCACCAGAAAATCGAGAGAAAGTCATCCAAGACCTAATCAAGTTAAAGATCGATTTTCCTAATTATCCGCAGCTACAGGATATGGGGACTCAATTTTTACATGACATAAAGCAAGGAATACTCCCACCCGGTGTCGAACCGTTCGAATGGACTGTTCGATATCTTCAGAACCATAAACTCCTCGAGAAAGTACGATTAAAAGCCTGTATCACCGGACCTTTCACGCTTAGCTCTTATCTTCTGACAAAAGAACAGTATCAGACCCCTTTACGTAATCAGAAACTCACGGAGTTCACGAAGCTTTTAGAAGAAACATGTCACAGGATTGGTCAAACCGCACAGCTTGCATTTATCGATGAGCCCATATTAAGTCTAATTTTTGGAAAAAGACGAATCCTTTATGGATACACTGAAGAAGATGTCATTTCAACCTTTAATCACCTTCGAAATTCCTTTGGTGACATCTTGGTTGGAACACACATATGTGGGCGAATTTCGCCATTATTAGCGCAAACACTCCTTCACACTGATCTTGATATCTTAAGCCATGAATACCACGATACGCCTCAAAACTTCAATCTATATAAACCAAACGATGTAAAAAAGAAAGAGAAAACATTAGCAATGGGGTGTGTCTCCACTAAACAAATGACTGTCGAGAGTGTCGAAGAAATTCACGCATTCATGAAGAAAGCAACCAAAAAATATGGACTCAACATTATATTTACGCCCGATTGTGGGTTTGGTACGCTTTTCATCGAAGAATCGCAACGAGCTAGTTATGAGGTCGCTATTCATAAGCTTCGTCACTTAAGCATTGCAGTTGAAGCGCTGTAACTCATTAGCATAGACATCTCCAACAACCCGCTCGCGTGTACCTAATCTCTTGGAATCGGGTCATCTGGAGTAGCATATACATAGGCATGTCAGGTTGCAGATTATAAAAATCATGTTGTGTTCAACGATTTAGAACAGGCGTTCAAATCCGTAGGATTATATCACTAGTCTTCCTACTATTGTCTCATGATTATTCAAACGTCAGTTCCAAATGGCTACGTATTCCGCCGTAAAAAATTGTTTTCTACTGCTGTCATCGCCCTGATTATCGGAGGCGTTCTAGGTGGTGCCCTATGGCATTTGGGCAATACGTATTTTATGCAACATCAACCGTTGATGACTTTTACATCACAACAGGAGTTAGTGGACTTTCTAAAATTAGGGCCCTCGGACATGCCGCAATCGCTTTATGATAAATTTATTGATCTGTTGAATGGGCCGTCAGGTAACTTTGGGTTTAGGACGCCGGGTGGGATCGTTCCGTTCCAAGCGGCGCTAGAAGATACGAATGGTGGAGCATCGGGAGTGGACTACTCGGGAACAAACATACAAGTTGAAGGTGTTGATGAAGCGGATATTGTGAAAACGGATGGTACCTTTCTCTATATCGTCTCGGATAACAATATCTACATAGTTCGCGCGTATCCGCCTGAGCAAAGTGAGGTCGTTTCGATTATCGAGATGGAGCAGACGGTAACTGGCATCTTCATTAATGAGGATAAACTTGTCATCTTCGAAACCGGTGGAGCTGTTTTCCGACTTTATGAGTCATATGCTAGAAGTAGTACCACCCAAATCTCAGTTTACGACATCACCATCCCAGAAGTACCGGTCTTGGAATGCGAGCTTACTGTCGATGGCTTCTATTATAGTGCCCGAATGATTGGAGAATACGTATATGTAATCGTAAATGAGCCGGCGATGCTTTTCAATGAAACAAACGTCAATCTCCCAGTGGTTGAAGTTAATAATCGGACGGAAGTGATCGAGGCCTCTGATATCTACTACACTGAATTCCCCGACTCATATGATTTCTTTACCACAATCATTGCTCTGAATATTCTTCGATCAGATGAAGCCCCTACTATCGAAACTTATCTCCTCGGAGCTATGTCTTGCATCTATGTCTCAACTCAGAACATCTACCTCACTTCTCCTGTCTACATATCCACCATCAGCACAAACATTCACCGCTTACACATTGATGAAGGTCGTATTAACTACGCTGCGAATGGTATCGTCCCCGGTTTTGTTCTCAACCAATTTTCAATGGATGAAAACGAGAACTTCCGGATTGCAACTTCCGATGGAACCGCCAATAATGTCTACATTCTCAATAAACAATTAACGATTCTCGGGCGACTTGAAGGTCTTGCTCCCAACGAAGACATTTACTCAGCTCGATTTATGGGTAACCGCTGTTACTTGGTGACATTCCAAAAAGTGGATCCTCTTTTCGTCATTGACCTGTCTGATGCTTCGAGCCCCCGAGTACTAGGAAAATTGAAAATACCTGGATATTCAGACTACTTACATCCATATGATGAAACCCATTTAATTGGCATAGGCAAAGAAACGATAGAAGCAGAAACTGGAGACTTCTCCTGGTATCAAGGGGTGAAGATCTCGATCTTTGACGTCAGCGATGTCGAACACCCGAAAGAAGTCACAAAGTTCGAGATCGGAGACCGCGGAACCGATTCACCAGTACTCAGAGATCATAAAGCGTTTCTATTTGATCGTTCCCGAAATCTTCTCGTTCTACCTATTCTTCTCGCTGAAATTGATGAAGAAAAATATCCGGGTGGAGTTCCTCCATCCACTCACGGTGACTTTACCTATCAGGGAGCTTATATCTTCCACATCTCACTAAGTGAAGGTCTCATCTTTCGCGGACGAATCACTCACCTCACTGACGCTACTGACCTTCAGAACAGTGGATTATACTTCAGCTCTCCTGACTACATTCAGAGAAGCCTCTATATCGGTCAATCGCTCTATACTATCTCAAGCAACAAAGTACAATGCAATAGCCTAATCGATCTCACCGAACAAGCCAGCATCGAACTTGGATAACAAAATACGATTCTCAAAGAGGAAGATGGCCAATATGTCAAACCCTAAAATTGGAGGGACCACATGGGACGTCTACCTCTATATCCTCACCTCAAAATCGCAAGGAGTCCGCGACATATGGCGAGGGCTAAAACTTTCCAGTCCCAGTCTTGCTCAATATCATGTAAATAAACTCGTGGACCTTGGATTAATCGAGACAACTCCCACAGGCAAATATCGCGTGAACGAAGTCGCACAAACAGACATCCTCCGAAACTTCATTATTCTCCGCGGAACCTTGATGCCACGCCTTGTGATCTATGGAACCTTTGTTATAGGACTCTTTGCAGCCTATCTCTTTTTTTGGCCATTCACATGGAATACCCGCGATCTATTCACAATTGCCATCTTTCTATTCAGTATTGTAACCTTTTATTGGGAAGCCTATAATCAATCAAAACTGCTTCACAATAATTAGCTATTCTTGTTTAGAAGCAATAAAGGAGCTTACTCGGATAGATTTACATGTAAGAGTAGGATTCAAGTGCAGTATCATGACGATTCCGTGTCTTAAGAGCAACAATAGCATACAACGCTACCAGGACAATTATCCCAATTCCTGCCAGAATTACAATTTTTGGTATAACGAAGACAGAGATAATCGCACTTTCTGCCCCGGCATAAAGCGCGTCTCCTGCCCAACTTGCTCGCATTAATGTTTGTCCCCAGATCATTGGGCTCCATGAGAACGTAAAAATACCTTCTGGTGAAATACTGGTTGTATCAATCACTGACCAGTCATCTTGTGTAGCAAGGAATAGTGTGACTGACCCCGACGGATTCGGAATCGTGACTTGACCTTGTAATGTTACAGACGATCCTTCAATGATAAATTTTGGAGTTGAAGAGAGAGTGATCGAAGAAGGCACAAGGGAATCAAAAGATGAATAAACCTGCCCAGGTGCAGTCTGTTCAGAGTTATCCAACTCAATCACAGTCACTTGAGCTCCTTGAAGCTCTGGAGGACACTCGCCCACTCGCCAGCCATTCTCAGGGTTTCCGCCCGTGCACTCCGCCATGTAGTAGCGAGTCCCATCATGATCAACATAAGATATCGCGGTGCGAGCATCATCGGGCGGAGTTGATAGAGATACTCCGATATTCATATGGCTTTCTTGCTGATAGTAGAATAAGACGACCTCAAGTGATTGTGCTTTGATGAGTGATGCAGCAATATAGGAGAATAGATCACAATCTCCTCTGTTTTCGATAAGTGTTTCAACGGGATATTTGGATTCATTCACGATCTGGTATGGTATCTGGTGTACAAGCATGAGTACACCATTCGCATAGTCTTCTGGTGCGTTGAAGATGCTCCGTATATCCTCTGCCACTTGGGCGAGAGCATAAGGCGTCACAAATGATGCAAATCGATCTGGCGTGGAGATATGGGGTTTCTCTTGATAATATTCATAGAGAGATGGGGTTATGGAAAGATTTAGTATCACTGAGTCTCCATTTCGGCCCAGATTGTATGAGTATTCATAATTTTGAGCGTAACATGAGATCGGTACTAAGGATAAAATGAGCCAGAGGACAGTAAATGATAGAAGCGTGATTGGGCGTTTTTGCATAATTAAGTAGTGAACTCCTGGTTTCTTCATAAAAAATCTATGAAAGAAGAATCTGAATTACTATTGTATAATTCACACTCCATTTTACTCGCGCGCAAATTCTGTTAACTGCGAAGGAGACATTCTTGAAAAAAGGGAGCGAATTGGATCTGGAGGGCTTCGAGAGTTTCAGCAGAGTATTGACGTTGTAATGTGTTATCTAAGGTATGACCGGGTACGAATTGTTGTATGACATACCGTTTTGCAGTTTGTAGATCACTCACAAGCTCAGTGATGTCTTCAAGAGTTAATATTTCCGGTGTTACTGTGGTTCGGAATTCATAATCAATATCGCCTTTTTTAAGGATCTTGATGCTTCGTTTTATCGATGCGATATTCACAGGCACACTTGTGACTTGCGCATATTTCTGGAGAGGCGCTTTAATATCCATGGCACAGTAGTCGATGAGGTGGCGGCTGATAAGCTGTTGCAGCATAGTTGGGTTTGATCCATTAGTATCTAGTTTAATGGCGTATCCCAGCTTTTTGACATGAATAAGGAAGTTAGGTAAATCATCGTGTAGAGTAGGTTCACCCCCTCCGATACAGAGACCATCTAGAAAGGTTTTGCGCGTCTCTAAAAAATTCAAGACCCAGTTTTCAGTAATAGTTGTCAGTTGATCTGCGTGTAGAACAAGGTCTTTATTATAACAATAGCCACATCGA
>JAOZHK010000191.1 GCA_026014905.1 Candidatus Bathyarchaeota archaeon | reverse complement strand
CGGAAAATTTGCGTCACCAATAATTCGTGATGCTTCATACTCATAAATTTGTGTTCGAATATCCGTGATTTTCATAGCATTTCACTCGTGATACTGTGTTGAGTGGGTTAATTAGGTCAAAGTATACACTACAAGAATTCACTGCATGAAGCAATAAGGATTGTGACCTTGCCAGATGAAGAAAGAGATTATCGATCTCTTTGAGTGATCATTGAAAGGCGGTGAGGATTTCATCATTAAAGCGTTGATATTGTTCTACATCGCCTGTGGGTAGTCCGCCAAACATGATTTCATCGACGCCTGCATCGATAAACTCGCTGATCCGATGGATCACGTAATTTCGTGGTCCAGCGACTGTGCCAAGTCCAAGACGCCGGCGTGCAATGAAATCAGCGGCAGCAGCGTCATCGTCTGTAACCATCACAGGCATAAGGATGGTATGTTTGATCTCAGCTGGATCGCGACCTACATTCTCACAGTGCTGTTCTACTATGCCAATTTTATGCTGATAATAGTCCAATGTCATCGGTCCACGAGCCCAGCCGTCGAGGTTAAAGATGTCACCATACATCGCAAGTGTTCGGAGGGTGCGGCGCTCTCCCGTTCCGCCAACAAGAATCGGTATATGGGGTTCTTGATAGCATCCAGGTGAGAGAGGTGCCTGATCTAATTGGTAGTAGTGACCATGGAAATCGACTGGTGCATCGGATGTGAAAAGGGCTCGGATCAGCGCACATGCTTCTTCAAACCGATCCGACCGTTCGCGCATAGACGGAAACTGCCAGCCATAGGCTTCGTGCTCCCGCTGAAACCAAGCTGCACCTATGCCAAGGGTGAAACGTCCATGAGAAATTTGATCCACGGTCGCAGCCATTTTCGCGACAAGTGCGGGATTGCGGTAGGTATTGCCAAGTACCAGGTGCCCCAGTCGCAGTCGCTTAGTGGTCCCCGCTGCAGCCGCGATTAATGAAAAAGCTTCATATGCGGTTAGTGGTTCTTCTTCTCGCCGTCCAGGTGGGGGAAGAAAGTGATCAGCAAACCATAAGCTGTCCCAATTCCCTTTTTCCAACGCTTCAATGATGATCTGAATATGATCCCACGATGTTCGATAGCAGCTCACTTGCGCACCAAATTTCATAGAGAGTTCTTCCTTTTAGTTTCTTAAAACTACGCGCGCGTTAAAACTCTTGTGGCGGAAACGATCGGATTAATATTCGCGTGAAATATTGACGCGTTAAGTCTGCGCCAATGTTTAGTGAATTGCTCTATAGATGCTGCTCACGCACCCTTCAGATTGTTTACGTATCATAATGCATCAGAAATTTTGATTGCACCAGATGTTCTTCGAGTTGTTCATCTAGAAATTCGGTCTGCAGATCACAGACACGCAGATACTCGTGGTCATTTAGTCGTTTGCTTAGGAAGATCATGAATTTTGCGATCCCTAATATCTCATAGATTTTATGCTCATTCTCCATGCTCAGCATCACTGCTCATCACTATTTCTAATTCTGATATGATTATTGTGCAGCCTAAACCTTTGAGTAAAATATCAAGCAGTAATCCTTGTTCTCAAACACTATTGTAAGCAAGAATTCAGTAGCTTGCTAATACGCGCGCGCGAATCAGACAAAAACGGACAAAACCGGACATCAATGACAGTGAAAAACGAAAGCAATTAGTCGAGGAATGCTCCCGATTCACTATCTTGAATACGGGCTGAACAATATCGTTTTATTGCCTGAATTCCGTTTTGACATCCTTGTTTGGTTTCGTAAGCTTCGCCCGAGAGAATGATTTTGTTATTGAGTGCCCGTAATCGGAACCGGTACTTGTTGGCTGCATCACGATAGATCTGAAACTTGGGGTTCGGGAGGGCTGGAACATCGGCTGTTTGATCTTCAATATCTGCATTACAATAGCGTTTCACGGTGTTTATCCCATTGACGCAGCTGGCTCGTGATTGGTACCCTTCGCCCACCGCGATAATTTCATTGTTAGGTGCTCGAAGGCGAAACCGAAAGGCTCCTCCTGCATCTTTATAAACTAAAAACATAGCATCAACCATTTTCTGTTGTCTCCATAATTGAATAATACCGTCTCGATACTATAACCCTGAATAGCGATCTCATTAAAATCTTGTGTCTTAAGAATCCGAGCTGCTAATATTCGAGTTTGCTTCTATTCCCATACTGCGAATAGTAGCGAGCAGTGTTACGCGCGCACACATTATTAGAAATATATATATTATAACAACGTCCTTGCGAGCATGATGGCTCTACCATGCAGGGTTATTCAGGTACGCGCGTAATTACCTTAGTGGCCGTATTAGCTGCGCTTGCGAATATCTTATCCCTTCAATTTCTCACCATTCCTCTCGTGATTGGGCCCTTCAATAGCTCTGTCCACTTCACCCAACTCCCCATATTCCTAAGTGGGATCCTGGCGGGACCATGGGCAGGCTTCGTTACTGGCTTAATCGGTGGAATTTACATGAGCTATTCAGCGGGCATCCCCTTCATTATTGGGGGATTAGGACTATTGGGCCTTATGACCGGCTTGTTTGCTCATAAACTTCAGTTGTACCCCGCAGTTGCAGCGGGTTTAGCTTGGTGCGTTCAAGCACCCTATGTCTTCGTCACGGATTACATCTGGTTTATCGCCTCGCGAACCATGCCCCCCGAAGTCGCTATGACGATCGTTTCATCCATTCTCCTGAAATTGACGGTGGAAGCCATTATCTCAGCCGTGCTGAGTAATCTTTTAAGCAAATATCTTCAACGGATTGGAGTATTACCATTAGTTAGCTAGTTAGGGATAACACGTTTTCCAACTCGCAGGCGTATTTTGTGGCGAAAAAGTTAGAACCTATAAAGGGCGCTGAAAGCTGTTCTCCAATGACAATGAACACTTCAAAATCTGAGCAGGAATGGAAGGACTCCCTCACCAATGAACAGTACCACATCCTTCGAGAGAAAGGCACCGAGCGACCATTTACCGGACCACATCTCTATAATAAGAAAAAAGGAATCTATCTGTGTACAGCGTGTGGTCAAGAGTTATTTGAATCACAAACAAAATACGACTCTCGGACAGGGTGGCCAAGTTTTTGGGCGCCAATCAACCCGGATAACGTTGAACAGCATCGCGATACCCGATATGGTATGCGACGGACCGAAGTTGCTTGTAGCAATTGTGGCAGCCATCTCGGACACGTCTTCAATGATGGCCCGCAACCAACTAGGCAACGATTCTGTATCAATTCATTATCCCTCGATTTTCAAGAAGCCTCAGATGCGTCGCAAAGCAGTGAGTAGTCACTAGCAATCGAGCAGTCACTGTATGGCCGGGATTGTGACTAGAGATTCTCCGTTAGATTAGAGACAGGGCGTGATTTTTTCGATCATACGCACGCGCGTATTGAGTCACGTGCGCGCTATCGGAGCCTCAATGCAATATAAGACAGGCGAAAGATTAAAGTCTCGAACGAAATATATCTCTACAGATTTGTTGGAGGAATTCATGTGAAGAATGAATTAAAACGCAGGTTAAAAGCTGGCGAACAAACCGTCGGACTTTGGATGTCCATTGAGAGCCCGATTGTTACAGAGATGCTGTCGATGATGGGATTCGATTGGTTTGTCTTCGATACCGAACATAACCCTGTAAGTATTTATCAAGTTCAGACGATGATGCAGGCGATGCGTGGAGATTCGACAACGACGCCCTTAGTGCGGGTGGTCTGGAATGATCTTGTCGCGATCAAACGAGCCCTGGATGTTGGCGCATATGGTATTGTCGTACCATGGGTGAATACACGAGAACAAGCAGAAATGGCAGTTAAAGCAACCCGCTACGCGCCGAAAGGATTACGTGGATGTGGACCACGACGAGCAGCGATGTTTGATCCTGACTATCTCCAGACGGCTGATGAGGAAATCCTGGTTATTACCCAGATCGAGACCAAACAAGCCGTTGAAAATATTGAAGAGATCCTAGCGGTTGATGGTATCGATGTGAGTTATATTGGTCCTGCAGATCTCTCTGCATCCTATGGGCATCTCGGTAATATGTCCCACCCAACGGTGCAAGAAGCGATCGATACGGTGTATAACGCGTCTCGGGCTGCAGGGGTTGCGACGGGCGTGCATCTAGGATCGGGTAAAACGATTTTAGATCGGGTGAAAAAAGGTTATGACTTCATTACCGTGGGTAGTGATCTTCAATTCACTCGGGATGGTGCGAACAGTCTCTTAAAATACCTTGGACGATAGCTCGCAAGGTATATCCCTAATTTTCTCTCATTTCTTCTTTTTTGTCACTGATGTCCACGATACGTCCCCGTGATTGATCGATCGCAACATAGAGATGCTGTTGGTCACTATCGTCTGCATTACTTTGCCAGATGACGATCCAACGATCTTGTTCCGGGTCACTCAAGATGGTTTGAACCGCAGCTTCAGGATAGGTTTCAATAAACTGTTGAACACGCGGGTGTTGCTGCGTGAAGTCAACCAGTTCATTTCGAATCTCATCAACGCGAATTTCAAATTTGGGTTCTGGATCAAAAACTGGGATGGTGAATCGCGAGTTATACAGATCTAAGATCGTTTTTCGTAATTCAAGGTCTTTTAAGGTGAATGGAGACCGTGACTTTTGAAACAGTACCGCACGGGTAGGCGAGATCGTGGCATACAGTGTGTCTGCTTTAAATAAAATCTCGGGTACGACGCTTTTTATTTCAGATAAGCGTTTCACTTCACCTTCGATGACGCGGACGAGGGTTTTCACCCGAGTGAATTGTTCTTGCAGCTTAAGGGCTAACATCTCTGCATCATACAGACGTCCAACACTGTTATACGAGATATAATAGTACGTTCGTAATTCATCAGGTTGGACAGCCGCCCTAAAAAAAGTCCCAATCCATCCGAACATTGATCATCAAACCTGAGTTCGTGATGATAAGTTGCGAGTTCTAATTAATAGAAGTTACGGAAATCCCATTATCGTCTGGATAGGTTGATTGTGAATGGCGCAAGTGTTAACAGATACGTGGAATTGGGTCGCCTAGAGGGGATGGAAGGATACGCCGCCCTCCAATCACGGTTTCGAGGATGACATGGGAATATTGGGTGGTCACTTCACCTATCATTTCTGCATCTCGTCCTTCAGGAAATGTCCGCAGGCAATTAAGAACAGCGTCGGCTTTCTCAGGAACCACGCCGATAACCAGTTTGCCTTCATTCCCGATGTCGAGAGGATCGATCCCTAACATTTCGCATGCAGCGCGGACGCCTTCTTTGATAGGGATCGCTTGTTCCTGAATAAGAAGCCCCGTCTGCGATTTGTCACGCCACTCATTGAGGGTATTGGCTAATCCGCTGCGGGTGGGATCTTTCATGGCGACGATACCTCCGATTTGTAAAAGTTGATGGATTACTTTGTTGAGGGGTGTGACATCGGAAGTAATGGTGCTGCCAAAATCGTAGCCTTCCCGAAATGCGAGTAATGCGATGCCGTGATCGCCCATTGAGCCAGAGACCAGGATCTTATCGCCGGGTTTGAGATTGGAATCTAACAGCCATCGTGAGTCGAGGGACCGGTATTTACGGACTTCTTGAAGGTTGAATGTTAATGCTGGAGAACGCCGGCCGATCCCGGAGGTGTTGACAATGAGTTTATCGAGGGCTCCCCGTTCCATGACTTTGGTGTCACCGGTTAGCACGTGAACGCCTGATTCATGGCAGGTGTCACGCATACTTTGCAAAATGCGTTCAAATGAGTCGAGAGGGAACCCGTCTTCAATAACGAAGGCGGAGGTTAACGCGATCGGTTCAGCTCCAAGGACTGCGATGTCATTGACGGTTCCCGCAATGGCTAAGCGTCCAATATCGCCTCCAGGGAAAAAGAGGGGTTTGATCGTGTGCGAATCCGATTTTAGCACGATATCGTCGATGACGGCGGAGTCATCTAACGCTTCAAGCGGGACCTCTGCGGAGCTACCACCTAAATATTTGACAATATAATCTTTGATTAAGGTCTGCATGTAGCTGCCGCCAGCGCCATGAGTCATGGTGATATGGGACATGCTTTGTCTCTCGTCAACGAAAAGAGGATCGCGAGATATAAAAACACCTGTTTTACTCGAGGATCTCGCGTAAAGTCGCTACAACACGCAACACTGTCGCCCGGATCTCTGGGGACAAGCCTTCACCAAAGGTGATATCTTCCGGTTGAATGAGAAGAAATCCGATTTGCACGTCGAGAATACGCTGGAGATACGAGGTGAAAAGATGTAAAGGAAGCGTGTGAG